>CAWUNT010000019.1:0-14368 GCA_963923405.1 uncultured bacterium
CGGCAGCGTCAGATGTGTATAAGAGACAGGTCCCATACAGATTCCCCGATGAATGACGGGGAACTTCCCGGAAGTGCCGACGCGAGTCCGGCGGTCATCGCTGTTTCCGTGTAACCGGGCAGGACAATGCCGACATGCGTGCCCTGCCTTGATGCGGAAGGCCCCAGTTCAATGCGAAGGTTGCGCAGCATCTGGTTCAAGGCAGCCTTGGACGCGCTGTAGTTCCCGTGTCCGGGAAACGGGACCATGGCTGTCAAGGAAGAGACGGCAATGATGGAATTCATGGAGTGGAGCGAGCCTGGATTCCGCCAGTGCGCCGCCAGCATGCGCGCGATCGCGACCGGGGCGAAATAATTGACTTCGAACTCCGCCATGAACGTGGCCGGGTCGCGATCGACGACATGACCGTCCACAGCCAGCCCGGCGTTCAATACCGCGCAACACAAGTCTGGATGGGCGCGCAGCAGTTTCGCGACAAAACGAGTCGCCTTCGCGACGCCCGACAAGTCCGCGGGCATGACGTAGGCGGTTCCGCCGCTGGATTTGATTGAATCAGCAAGATCCTTCAACGCGCCACTGTCGCGAGCCGTCAACACGACGGGGTGGCCATGGCGCGCGAAGATACTCGCCGTCGCGGCCCCAATGCCACGGGACGCCCCCGTGATCAGCACCGGCCGACGTCCGGCTGAATTCCTGGCAACAGCCGGTTTCCGGGACTTCCTTCCAGAAGTCACTTCTCCTGAACCTCATGCACCCGGAACAATACCGAGCCCCATGTCAGGCCGGATCCCACGACCGACATGACAATGGTGTCGCCATGACGGTAACGGTGCCAATTCTGGGAAATCGTCACCGGCGCGCCCGCGCCACCTTGATTGCCGTGGAAATCAACGTTGTACAAGTGTCTCTCCGGATCGACACCGATCCGTTGCGCGGCGGACGTCAACATGCGCAAATTCGCCTGGTGCCCGACGAACCAGTTCACATCAGTGACACGTAATTGGTTCCGCTCCATCATGGCCTGCGCCGCGCTGACGGTTTTCAGGATCGCGAATTTCTGCACGGCCTGACCGTCTTGCTCAAATGACTTTCCGTCCAGCATGCGGATCGTGTCTGCGCCCTCGGGCGAGGACTCGACCATGGTGTCGATGACCTCAAGGCACTTTCCGCGCGGAGCGGATTCAACCCAGGCGGCATAAGCGCTGTCCCCGAACAGGATGCAACCCTTCCGGTCGGAATAATCAACGCGCGTCGTGTAGCGCTCGGCGCCGAAAATGGCTCCCGTCTTCGCGCTGCCGATCGCGAACGCGCCACGCATCGTCTGAAGTTGCACCGCGAAAGTGCTACAGGCGGAATTGGTATCGTATGCGTATCCCGTACTGAGCTTGGAATCGCGAGCCGCGTAACATGCGTGCGACGGGATGTCACTGTCAGGGACAGAGGTCCCACCGATGACGGCGTCCGCGTGAAGGTCCGCGGTACGCAACCCGGACCGCTCCATCGCCAGATCCCAGGACTTGGCGCCCATTTGACCGAACGTCATGATGCGACCGGCCTCGAACAAGTCCTCGCGTGTCGTCTCGCCGAACCGGAGCGCCCGGATTTCTTCTGGCCGCAGGATGCTACGCCGCTGCTGGATACCGACACGGTCGACAATCCACTGCGCGTCGGAACCAATGTTCAGGCTGTCAAAGAACGTGTTGTCGAGGACGTTCCCGGGCACATAATGGCCCATTGCCGTCACAAACAATCCGGTTTTTTTTCTGAGGTCGGCTGACATGAAATTCCCGTCAGTTGGTGAACATTCCGCCATTCACGTGGATGGTGGAACCAGTGATGTACGAGGACTTGTCGGAAGCAAGGAACTCCACCGCGCCCGCGATGTCCTCAACAGATCCGAAACGTTTCAGTGGAATGCGGCCCAGCATGGCCTCCTTGACCTGATCCGGCAACGCGCCTGTCATGTCCGTCTCGATGAATCCCGGCGCCACGCAGTTCGCGAGAATGCCATAGGGAGCCAACTCCGCGGCAATCGATTTCGTGAAACCGACGATGCCGGCTTTTGTCGCGGCATACATGCTCTGCCCGGGATTGCCGGTGAAACCGACCACGGACGCGAGGTTGATGATGCGCCCCCATTTCTGGCGGATCATCGGGCGCGCGGCAAATTTTGAAAGCAGGAAAACTGACTTCAAATTGGTATTGATCAACGTGTCGAAGTCGTCTGGCTTGGCCATGGGAAGAATCTGGTCAATCGCGACACCGGCATTGTTCACCAGCACGTGCAGTCCACCAAGTTCCGCGGCAACGGTCTTGATCAAATCCTGGCAGGCGGCAGTATCAGACAGGTCGGCACGAAACGCCTTTGCCTCGGGAATCTTCGCGCAGACCGCGAGCGCCTTGTCTTCCTGACCGCGATAATGGACCGCGACCTTGAATCCAGCGTTACCCAACGCGATCGCACAGGCTGCGCCGATACCTCGAGACGCGCCCGTCACCAGGGCGACTTTGCCAGCACCAGTCGTCATCAGACCCCCCAACACCCCGAAAATGTTCGAAAAATCCGTGAAGGACACGGATCACATGAGCGGGAGGTTATCAGCTGGCGCGCCCCCGGACAAGGCCGGGTTCGCCGGAATTCCCCGCGAAAACCCGCCGAAGGCCGTGGGCCGTCTGCACGATCTCGGCGGTGTTGCGCCAAATGCCCTTGATGTCAGCAGCCGCGTCCGGGTGGAATCCCTCGTGAGCCGCGCGGTTGCGGAAATCCTGGAATATATGAAGCAGACTGCAAAAACCCGCGAGGGCCTCATGGTCCTTGAAAGCCTCCGGCACCGTGGAAACAATCCCGCCCAGCCCGTAAGGACAATCCTTCCGGCCGAAGACGAGAAAGAACAAACCGAACGCCTTGAGGCCGTCCAGTGTGAATCTCTTGCCAGGCTTGAACTGGCAAAGCGCCAGGAGCATCTTGCGCAATTTGAATTTGCTGAAGAAGGGGATCGACTTGACCACTGGCATGCCCGCGATGAAGTTCTCGAACTCGTCCATTTTCTCCGGGACCGGTCGAGAGTAACCGAGCAGGTCGAGTTTCCGTTGGATGACGCCCTGCTGGATCAGGCGGCCGCACGCGTCCTCGAAATATTCGCGGAACAGGAGTTCCATGGCCTTGTACTGCATGTCGATGACGGGGCTGAGATCGATCGCCGAGGCCGCGGGGCCGGTTCCTGTCTGCTGGTGGAAATACCACGCCGTACGAAGGGCCCGTTTCACCTCGGCGGAAAGGGTCTCGTAATAAGGTATCGACTTGGCCAGTGCCTCATCCATCGTCCTCTCGTCAACCGCGCCCGCAACGCGCGACCCGCCGTCCAATCGAGCTCCTGTTGGCTGGCTGCTGACGAGCCCGGTCAAAGCCTCCCAAACCTCGACCAGCGCTTCACTGGGAACACCGCCGCGACGCGCGTTGCGGATCAGGACCGCCAGATGGGACGCCGCCGCATGGATCGCGTCCCCGTGACCCGCGAGATTCAATCCTTTAAGGATCGCCGCTATCTCCAATTGCAGTTCAACGGACGCGTTCGGCCGCGAGATCATCGAGATCAACTCCTGCACGGCACGCGGTGACGCGACGTTACCCAGGGCCCGCGCGACTTCCATCAACTCGCGCGCATCACCGGATCGGACAAAATCGAGCAGTTTCAAAACGGCGACATCACTGCCACGCCGTTTACCAAGGGCGCGGACACAAGCGATGCGGTAGATTCCTTTTCTGGTGCGGAACGAATTCGTCGCGGCAGTCCAGCGCTCATCAGGCTCGTCCGCGTCCCCGATGATGACAAGGTCGCGCCAGACACCAGACACCTTGTCCCGGACCGCGGAAGCCGGTGTGTCCCGCGACAGCAACCATGCCAGACAGGTCGCGGCCCCATCTTCAAGTCTTGACGTTGCCGGGGACACTTTTGTCTCGCCACCGCCCGTCGTCGCGCCGGGGATTTTTTTTGATGCCTTGCCCCCGTCACCGCGCGCGTTGCTTTCGACGCTAAATCCCCCGCGGCGCATCCATGCCAGGCTGCCGTCACCCGGCAACAGGCGCAGCATTGATTGAGGGGAATCACTCGCTACCTTGCCGATCGCACGCTCGAATCCCGCGAGATCAAAACGCCACAAGAATACCCACGCGGCCATTGCCGACTTGTCGTCAGGGGCCAGTTCCGCGGCAGCCCGGTCACAAATCGCGCGTGCCATTTCCAGGACACGTTCCTGGCACACGCCCCTTTCCACCATGCGCATGAACAGCAGCGCCTTGAACGCGGGGGACCATTCATCCCGGCCGGACCGGACTGTCTCCTCGATGATTGCCTTCAACAACCTGTCGTCGGGAGCCTTGGAGGAGACATCCAGCATCGTGTAAAGAATCCGTTGAGGCAGGCCGGGCAATGCTGCCAGCCGGACGAGGTCCGGCCACCGCGACCTTGCCGCCGATCCAGCCCAGAGTCGCAACGCCTTCGCCGCGACATCCTGTGGCCAATGGATCATGTGATCGAAGACGAAATCCTCGAAAACACCGGGATCAGCGGTTGACACCGCCTCAAGCAAGGCCAGTTTTTCCGCCGGGGCCAGTTCAAGCCGCAACAACGCCACCACGACTTCCGGTGGCAGTCCCCCGCCGGAAGCGGAGAGCACCCGCAAAATCCCGAGGCGGAACTCCACAGTATCGCCTGACAAGTATTCATCTATCCCAGACCGCATGGATGATTCCCTCATGAAACTCTCCCTCAGAACCTCGCGCCCACGTTGAGATGAAATTCACCGCGCATGAACCAGTAGCCGCCTTGCTTTCCGCGCGGATAACACTTCGACTCGTCCAATTCACACGCGACGGAATGTGGCTCGTGCAATGGCAGGCCGTACGCGAGATTCACCGATCCGATCGCGGTCAGGAAATTCAGGCTGGCCCCGTAACTCGAGTAATGGTCAGTCCACAGGCGCCCCGGATCATTCGTCAAATCATCAAGGCTGTAGCCGTTGTTGTCCTCAATGGATCGCAACGCCTCGCTCGCCGGGCAACCATCATCGGACCCGGTGACCTCCAACGGATCCGCGAAAGCCCGCGCGAAACGGTCTTCCTCTTCCTTGCTGAAAAATACATTGCCGTTGTCAAAGAAGGCTGTGGTCGCGAGGGTTTCGCTGAGCCGGTAACGGCCCTCGAATTTGAGAACGACACGGCGTGATCCACCGGATCTTGCGGTCTGGTATCCGCAATTCCAGTAACCATCTGCATCCAGCGCGGGACTCCGAACGACCGGCCCCAGAGAACGCTCGCGGAAACCGCGCACCGTATCCGCTCCACCCACATACAGGCGCTCGGATGGCGGCAAAAGGTCCAACGAACGATCGTTCCCTTCCCTTTTCACGTCATGATACGTGGTGATGGAAGCGCCGGCGGCAATCACAAACCGGCTGCCGAATCCAAAATAACGCGAATAGTTGAATTCAGACCTGAGATATCGCAGGTCGCCGCCGAAATCATAATTGGCGACGCTTAGTTCGGGGACCAGCGTGTATCCACGAGTCGGCCAGGTGGGATCATTGCGACGGTCGACATTGGCGCGGATACCGACAAAGCCGACACGGATATCATCCGACAGCAGGGCGATCCTTCGCACAGCGTCACTTTCCTGGCGCGTGAACTTCTGCCCATAGAACAGTGAGGCGCTGGAACCGGCGCCCAGCCAGCGCAATTTGCGGGTCAACGCCACCTCGCCCACCCGGCTGATCTCCCACGCGCTCTCCGTAGATCGCGCCTGGTTACTGGCAGAGATACCAAGATCAAAGGGATAATCGAAGATGTAAGGTTCCAGGTAACCGGCACCGATGTTGCGACCGACAAGCGTCTTGTTCCCGATGGCGACCTGGCGAAGTTCCTGGTTGAATCCAGCGCGCACCGAAACCTGCCGGCCAACGCCTCCGATGTTCGAGTATGTCGCCTCGGTATTGAACCGGTATCCGTCGGCGAGCGACCACCCGGGCCCGAAAGAGACGGATCCCGCCTTGCCCTCACGGACATCAACGAGAATGTCCAGCTCCGGTTCCTCATCTGCCAGCGCGTTGCGATCCAGGGGGAAAATTTGGACAGAACGGAACAATCCGAGACCGACCAGGGCGCGCCGTGAATCAGTGATCTTCGCGGGATCGTACCAGTCGCCCGGCGCGAACCGCAGTTCGCGCAAAACCACTTTGGACTTCGTGCGGGCCAGCCCCGAGACAGTGATGTTGCCGACCTTGACACGGGTGCCCTCGAAAACCTCCACGCTGACATCGACCAGGACGCGCCTCTTCTCCGGCCGGAACACCATGTCCACTTTCACGTCCGCGTAAAGGTAGCCCGCCTCGAAATACTTCGTCTTGATCATCTGCTGAAGTTTGAACAGCGACGAACGGTCAAGCGGAGCATCAACATTGAGCACGCCGTCAGCCTCGGGCAACTGGGTCAATTCATCTGCCGGGAAATAACGGGCGCCATTGACCTTGATGGAACCTAGAACGCGAGGAAGCCCCTCATTTATTGCGATTGTCAGCTGCGCGTTGCCAGTATCCTTGTCCCGCGAAGGCGGACGGTCGCGCACGACCACGTCCCAGTACCCTGCTGCCTGGTAACTGGCTTTTATTGATTCGACGCCATTACGGATCGCCTCAGGATCCAATGGGGCAGAAGTATTCTGCCAGAATCCCTTGATGTTCATCATGCCGACAAGTTCACGGTATGAGAACCTGGTGGCGCCCTCAAAATTCAGGGCGCGCAAGGTGTATTGAGGACCGGGGTCGACATCGAAGACATAGACAACCTCATCCTCAGAAGGCCTTTCCAGTTTCGGACCTGTCACCGCGACATCGCTGTATCCTCGAGAGCGGTAACGCCTGATCAATTCAGCCCCCATGGCGTCGGGACCGACGATGGTGGGATCAATGCCGGAAAGCTCATCCTGGGCGAACAAGTCATCGATCCGCAACGTGCTTGAGCGGCCGCGAATCTGGTACCGGATCCGCTTGCCGAGAACGCCTCCGACATGCACGGTTGCCGTGTTGCGCGCCGGATGCAGGGTCAATCCCGCCAGCTCGATGCGAGCCTGGTTGTACCCGCGCGACCGGACATTCTCGAGCATCTTTTCCACAGACTGCCGGATCGCTTCCTCGTCGCAGATCTGGCCCGTGTAAATTCCGGAAAACATGCCGGTTGGAAGCCGGATTCCCATGTCGACCTTGTCGATGATGCAAGGCTCACCCTCGCGGACTTTCGCCTGATAAACAACGTAAGTGTCATCCTCGACTTTCGGCGTGATGTCGACCCGGGCCTCGAAATACCCGCGACGATTCAGGTAGGCGATGAAATCCGAGCGTAGACGCTCGCGCATCGCGGGAGTGTCCACCTGGCCTTCGATACCCTGGGCGAGAGACTTCAGCTGCGCGCGCAAGTCCCGGATGGAGCTGTCGACATCGACCTCCCCCACAACTTTCGCGAGAGCTCCACTGACAACGAACTTGCCCGCCTTGTCCGTCGCACCAGGTGCCGCAGGCTCATGACGGGCCTCGACGCGCAGGAAGTCCGCTTTCCTGCCAATGTCCTCCAGCAAACGCATCAGATCAGCCGGAGTGTTGATCTCCGGATTACGCTCCAGAAGGTTCCGCTGCGTCGCGCCGGACAGCAATCCTGGCTCGATTTCCCACGGCTCCGCCACGGCGTCTGGCGCGTGAGCGACAGCCACCCATGACATCAACAGGCTCGCGAATCGCAAAGCCAGCGATGACCGGGACCTCAGAATTTCAGCGACAATACTCACGTCTCTGCTCACCCATCTCGACATCACGGGAACGAAAACCGGAACTTCAAATCGGCGCCTGTGTCAGCGGGCACGGTTGTTTGCCCCTCACTCGTGGCGGAACTCTGGCTTTGCCTCTCAACGCCGACACCGAGCGAGATGTTTTCCGAAAGGGAAACGTCGCTCGACAGCTTCATGGATTGCTCCTGGTCCACCCTGAGGACGACATCAAGGTCCTCGCCGAGGTTGAGCGGCAGGTTTACACGCAACAGGGGCTTGCCCTCGGGCGACGCATAGGTGTCGAAATATACTTCCTTGACGACCTTTTGCCCCGACAGGTCAAAAAGTTTCTCCACTGGTTCGTCGAGCTGGCCCCAGATAAACCCGAGCGCCTCGGTCGCCGCCACGTTTTGTGTCTCGCCCAGGGCTTGTTGCTCTTCCGGCAGGGATCCACGCCCGAGCAAGACGAGAATGTCCACCTTGCTGATGGCCGTTCCATTCTGCCGGGTCGGCGGGTCAATCGAGAAGTCCACTCGCGGATTCGACGCGCGGCCTGACATGTTGATGTACACGCGATAGTTTTGGACCTCACTGACAGCCGTGATTTCAAGGGTCGGGTCCACGCGCAGCGGATCGTCAAAAGAAATGATTCCACGCGTGATGGAAAAATCGCGCTTGTAAACGAATTTCCCGCGAACAACATCGATCTGCCCCAGAACGGAGGGCTGCTGGTCCGACCCGCCAACCTGCAAATTGGTGCTGAGCAGGGCCTGAATCAGACGATTGTTCACGTTGACCGTCTGGTCGGCGCGAATGGCAAGGTCGAACTGGATCACCGGATCAGCGGCCGCGGACGGAATGACGATCGCCTGTTTGCGAATCGAGCTCAGGATCTCTGCTGCCAAGTCAATTTCCCGTGTAGACCGGGCTTTCGTGATCTGAAGGTCACCCGACAGACGGTAAGGCCTGCCCCGGCCGGTCAACGAGAGATTCCCGCTGATATTCGATTCGAAACTCTTCAGGAACGCGACCGGGTATACCACCGCGGCATCCTCCAGGCGGACGTCGAGGCTGGACTCGGCTCCTTCCTCTCCGCCACCAAGGGCGAGAGTTCCGGCACCGTCAATCCGGCCGCCCCCTTTCTGCGCGGTGAACGAATCCACCTGCAAGATTCCATCATGCAGTGTTGCCTTGAGCCTGATGTTGCGCAGAGGCGGCCTGAAATCGGCGAGCCCGAGCGAAACCGGTTCCCACGACCCCGCCGTGAATGGATTGGCCCGGACATCCGCGAAATCAAACGCGTAAGCCAAACGGTCAACCGGACCGGTCAGCTGCCCCTTGAAGGAAACCTTGCCCGTCGCGCTTTCGATTTGAGGAACGAGGTCGCGCAGAAGCGACAAGTCGACATTCCCGTCCAGGCCAAGGTTCACGTTGCGTGGAAGGCGGTTGTTGTCTCGCAAGGTCGCGCGGACCCTCGCCTGCTTTGACGCGATAACCAGATCTCGCGATGCCGTGGCCTTGACGGGACCTCCTTCAAACGCCACCTCAAACGGCTCCTCGGACTTGAAGTCCACCACACGCTGCTCACCGACCACCTCACGCAGCAATCGCCCGTCAACGCTGGCGATGTTCAAAGCCCCCCTGGATTCCCAGAAGTCCCGGAATGTACCTTTCATGTTCCACGATCCACTCAGGTACAGGTAATTGCGAGGATCGGCGGCAAACCACGGGGTCGCGACAAAACGCAAATCAACGCGGTTAGCCGAGAAAAACCACTCGAACGGGATTTCCGGGCGACCCAGATCAAGACTCATCCTGCCTTCAAGCGCGTTGCCCCCCTGGTTGATGATCAGTTCGCCGCGACTTCCGGCAACCACGCCTTTCACACGCAACGGCGCGATCGCGCTGCCCATCAGCCGCGGTCGCAAAACCGACATGTCAAACGCGCCCTCGAGCGAGTCCATTCTCCCGCCGAGCTTGATCTCCCCGCCAAGGAATCCCGCGATGCCCAGTGACTTGAAAGTTTCCGCCAGCCAAGGCGCGCTGGAAAGATGATCCGCCTCCGATTTGAGGTTGGAGATGGAGTAAAACTTGGCATCGATATCGAGCGAGTCGCGACCGGAGAGGCCCGGACCACGCGAGCGGATCGCGTCCTTCACCCGTTCCCGCGCGTGTTTGACCCGGCCGTCGACGGCCAGGTCACCTCGCAGGATATTGATTTCAGAAATCCGCCAACCTTCCCTGCTGGCGGCAATCTTGGCCGCCGCATGATCCGCCAGGTGATAGTCTTCCCAGATCAAGTCAAAAGCGCTTGCCGTGGCATCAACATCCCACCACAACGGGTCTTCGAGAAAACCGGCGAGATGCCCCTGGAGAGACTCGACTCCGAATGAAACCGGCGCCGAAACCCGCAATGTCTGCATGAACCCGGAGATAAACGCCGGAGTGAGGTTCGCAGCCCTGACTTCCGTTGCGAGTTTCAACTTGTCCGCGACATTCAACGATCCTTTTTCCAGAACCACTTCAGCGCCTTCTTCAGGCACCGCGCGGATATTTTCCCAGGTGACCACATCTCCATCAACTTGCCAGTTGCCGGTCACCTGCCCCGGTCGCATCTTGTCGACCTGGAAGCCCGCCAGGTTCAAGTCGCCCGAAATGAGGACACGGCTGTAAGGACCATGGACGCGCGCTGAGAATGAGCCATTGCCACGCAATGGTACCTGGGCAAAATACTCGCCGATTCGCGCGTCGGCCTGCCGCGCGTTGACGAGGAGGTTGATTCCGGTCCTGTCGTTGAACGTAATTGGCCCGGACAACTCCAGCGATGTCGCGGTTCCGGAACTGCGGCAAATGCCTCCCGTGCCGTCAAAGACGATCCGGTTGGAGTCGATGTCCAGCCTCAAGCCAAGCTGGCAATCAGGGCTGACCGGAAAAGCGGAGTGATCGTATGGCGTCGCAGGCAGCGATATGTTGCGCGCCGCGACAGAAGCCGAAGCCTTCATCCGAAACGGACTGGATGTTCCGGACAATTCCAGATCGGGGGCGGTCATCTCCATGTCAAAGGCGTCGAAGTCAACTTCGAACACGTCCAGTAATTTTCCCAGCGGCAGAGCATCCGGCTGGATCTGGAATGAATACAGTCCAGGCCCGTCAAATCGAAGGATTCCTTTTCCAGTCCCGTAATTTTTCTCGCCCATGAAAAGGCGTACGTCCTCAAACGCGATACGATTTGCGTCAATATCCAGTCGCGCCTTGAATTCGTGAAGTTTGTATCCACCGAAACGCGCCCCGGCGGATTCCGTGTCCGCGACGACGCTGAAATCCGCCTTGCCCGGCGCGTCACCCACCGGCACAGAAAATTTCGCGAGAACCGACGCCTTCGCGGGGCCGAGCGTTTCAGGAATATCGAGGATCGCGCCAACGATACCAATGTCGCCCTTGAGCCTGACACTGGCTTCCCCGGATATCCTGCGCAGGTTCAGTTGCGGCAACAGTTGGTCCATGGTGACGCGAACCGATCCGTCACCGCTCAGTCCGGCGCTGTCCATCCGGGATATCTTCAAATCCACGGTGTTGGTGTTGTATGTCGCGTCAGCGACGAGGTTCGCGCCCGAAAGATACGTTGTGCCGCCAGCGCGAAGTCCGACATCCGCGGCCGACAACGCGAGGGTGGCGCTGTCCCATCCCTGGATGGTCAGGGCCATGTCGATGCTCTCGCCGCGAAAAATGAACGACTCGGGCGCGTATGGAACCGGGCGCGCCCTGCCGGCCTGGAACAACATGACATTCGAATTGCGCAGGATCACGCGGCGGACTGGAACCGGAAATGGAGGCGGCCAAACCTCCGTGGCGCTCTCGCGGGGTTTTCCGTCAGTTGGTTTGACGAGGTCGCGGAGTCCGGACATGTCGTCAACCTCAAGGCGCAGGTTGTTCGCCTCGACAGACGCCAGTTGCGGCTGGCCGATCAACAGCGACCACAACGACACCGTTGCCCGGATATGGGCCGCCGACAGCAAGCGCCTCGGGGCCGCCAAATCACCAGGCCCGTCTACGCCATCGCCGCGCGCGCGCCCGACCTCAAGCCCGTACAAGTCCAGCGCGGGCGGAAAAACCTGCACCCGCATGACGCGGTAATCGGCCGTCAGATAGGTCGATTCCCGCAGGATCCGGTCGACATTACGCCGCACGAACCGATGCGTGTAGGGGTTGTCGATAACAAGATTGAGCAAGTACATGGCGGCCAGCAACAAGACCGCGAATACAAGCCATTTCTGTTGTCGCTTTGTTACCGCCAAGCCAACTCCAGCGCTCACTCTGGTTTCAACAAATCCAAGAGACCCGGAAGCGTCGTCGATCTTGCTGGCGAATCGCCCGTCGAAGAACGACCCGGGGCTGCGCCGGCGGCATCCACGTGCTGGACCATGACTTCAGACGCTCCTGCCATGAACGCCTCGATCATGGCACCTTCAGCGATGCGTCCCAGGCGCGTCAAATTGTTGCGGGCGAGAGAGATGGCGCGCTGGACCGCGGGGACCGGGAAAATCCGGCGCGCCGCCGCGAGATCACAGCCGGCCATAAGCAAGCGGTTTTCGATCCACCGCCGCTGATCACCCTCATCCGGGGCGCGCAGCCGGATTTTGAGAGACCGCGCGTCCAAAGCCCGCGGCCAGGCCGCGCACAAGTTTTCCATCCCGTCAGTCTGGCCCAGCAAGAAAAACTGGGTCACACCATCGACCAGCTCGCCCTGACGGGTCACCGCCAACATGAACGCCGCCCATGGCTCACCGGCCAGGTGCGTCGCGTTGTCGAAGATCACAGCAAGGCGCTTGCCGGAACCGCGAAGCGCGTCGAAGAGAGGCGCCAACGCGACCAGTTGCTCACGCAGTGATCCGCCACCGTGGTCGACCGGCTGAACACCGAGGCGTGACGCCCCGAAAGATGCCATCCGGGCCGACAACGCGGCAGGCTCAACACCGGGCGCGCTCAACGACAACAACAGGGCGTGATGGGAAGATTCGGGCAGGCTCTCGTAAAGCCAACGGGCCAGCACAGTCGTTCCGGCCCCTTCCGGCCCGCTTGCCACGACAACCGGTGCGCCTTCTTGGGCGGCGATGAGAAGTCTTGTCGCCGCGGCACGCTGGCTCTCGAGCAACATCTGCGCAGGAACATCCACGCGGCCGAGAAAAGGCGAGTGCCGGAGTCCCCAAAATGTCGTGAATCCCGGATCTGTCATTTGGACTCAACCCACGCGGCTTTGAGCACATGGAACCGCCCCGCCTGTCCGGCAAGGATCTTCTCGGCCTCGTCCAGGCGACCGAGCGAGCAATACAATTTCGCCAACGAGAAACTTGTGTCCTCCGGCATGTAGCGCATGCGAAGAAGGCGCAGCAGGACCAGGATCGCGTCCTCCATCTCGCCCAGCATCAGGTGCATCTGCGCCTGGATGGCGCTGGTCAGCGAGAATCGCGGCGACGCGCTGGACGCGCTTTGCATCAGACGCTTCGCGAGCACAGTCATCGACAGCTCCGCGTAAATCGTTCCCAGGATGATGAACGCGATGATGTTGCCCGGGTGGGACTTGGCATGGCGCAACAGTTCGGCCTCGGCGCGCTTGATGGCGTCCACCGTCGGCGCCACGACACCCGCGCGCATACCGGCCAGCGCCCTCGCGTTCGCCACGCGGTGTACAAATCCAGGGTCCTTGGCAAGTTCCACCAGACTGCCGTTCAGGGCGGCGTTGATGTCCTGGTCGCTCTGGACGAGGGCTCGCGCGCAAGCCGCGGCCATGATCCCTGACGGTGAAGCGATGCGCTTCGTCAGGGCCGAGAACCCCTGGATCACCATCATCCGGGAAATGGGCTTCACGATCGTGGTGAAACCAAAATGCGTGGAAAACCCGTGCTCATCCTCAACACGGTCACGGTCCAGCACAACCATGACCGGGGCCAGCATCAGCAACGGGTTACGAATTTCGCGCAGGACATGCATCGCCGCCGGATACTGCTGCGTATCCTCAATGATCACGGCGGCATACCGGCCGCTCGCGTAACCCTGCAGCGCCAACTGCAAGGAATCCAGTTTCGGCGCCACGATCCAGCCTGGTGAGGAAATGATTTGCGCAACCAGTTTGGAGTGGTTGTCACCGACGGCAACGTAGGCAATTTCCCTGCTTTCAGACATGATCCAAAACCCGCCCTCGACCACCAGCGCTCCGGCGGTCAGAAATAGTGGAATTTATTAAAATTTTATCATATTGAGCGTTGCATCCGGGAGGAGTCGCCAACCATGAAAAAAGCGCCAAAATTATGTCAGGACCAGTCCGGCATTCCCCGCGTCATCCTGGGAAGTTCCTCGCCCCGACGGCGGGAGCTGTTGGGCCACATCATCGCCCACGAGACACATTCGCCAGATGTCGAAGAAAAGCCAAAATCTGGCGAAGATCCGGGCTCTTACACGTTACGCAACGCGCGTGAGAAGGCCGACGCGACCATCAAACAGGTCTCGGGCAGGGCGGACATACAAGGCCAGGACGCCATCGTGATCGCCTGCGACACGAT
>CAWUNT010000020.1:0-14309 GCA_963923405.1 uncultured bacterium
CCTGGCGTTGACGGGGAGGATCCGTTTCGCATCGTTGTCCTGCGCGAAGTCCCGTCAAGCACGTATTACTGGACGCGCGTTTCTCCCGACGGGCGTTTTGTCGGCAACGGCAGTTCCGAAGACATGGATCCCGAGGGGAACGGTTTTGAGGCCTTCGTGGATGACCTGGCCGCCGCGAACCGCAGGGTCATCGTGCGGGCGAAGTACGATCCAGGATTTACGCCGGATAATGAATGGTTCCTGTTCCAGGGCGCGAACGGGGATCATGCTCAGGCCGCGTTCTGTCGCATGAGTGTCCTGGCGCGCATGAACAAGATCGAGCCGATGCCGCCCGCGTGTCTCGGACCGACCGAAAAAGACGGCAGTCACATCCATCTTTACCAGAGCATTGGCGCGGACCCTGAGGGCGGGCCCTATGTGATCGCGCAGGGTGGCTGGGAAAACGACAACGGCGGGAACTCGGCAAGTGGCGGTCGTCTTGTTTTCAACACAGACCCGATGGTGAAGCAGGGCAAGAACAATCTCAATGTCTTCGTATTTGACGGAGCCGCTTCCAGCCTGGCGGAAAGCATCACCTTCAAGGACGAAGGGGACTGGGTTGTTTCCCCGACGACGCGTCTTGTGGTCGGGCGTTATGGCCAGGGATCTTCCGAGCAACATGGTTACAGGATCCACCTGCTGAACGTGCAATCGGACTCCGGCAAGAAAGCCGGATTTTCGGTAACGCACAAGGTGGTCGGCGAAATTTGCAATGTTGACCCGGCAACCCGCAAGCCTCAGTTCAGGGGCGGGAAGGTGCAGATTTCGCTGGATGACCGTTTCCTCGCCACACACCGTTACACGGGCACAGAGGAAACATCGCTGGAGCAAGCCTCGGCGGACGTGATGCTTTATGACACGCTTACGGGCAATTCGATGCAGGTCACCAACATGCCAACCGGCATGTATGCGCTGTATCCGTCTTGGCGCTCGGATGGCTGGATTTATTTCCTCGTGCGTGACCGCCGTCCAAACGCGGGGAAGGATTTTGTCGCGGCGACCAACGCGGCCTGGTGGCTGTCGCGGCAGCCCGGGTCCAACACGAACATCGTCGATGACAATGAATTCGAAGGGGGAGAGTGAGCGTGAAGACTGCCCACTACAAGACATGGCTTGCTCTTGTTTTGACTGTTTTCCCGGTCGCGGGTTGCAAGACCCGCAGCGCCGTGTCGTCGCAAGTTCGCGGTGGCGGATTGGTCCGGCCTGACGCGGCAACCCTCGCGCATTTCAATAACTATTGCTCTGGTTGCCATGCGGCTTACGCCGGCGGTGGCGATCAGGCATGGGCATCGATCCGGCGGGACGCGGCGGAAATCAGTGCCCGGCTTGACTGGGACCATGCCGACAAGGACCAGATGATGCCGCCGCCTGATTCTGAGCAGCACGCGCGCTTGGCCGCGGCGCCGGCTGACCGCGAAAAAATGCGCGCAGCGGTCAAGGGGGCTGGTTCTGGCGGGTTGGCCACGGAGTTGCCCCTGGACCGGATTCGCCTTCAGCCGGGATTCAGGATCAGTGTGTGGGCAAAGGCGCCGGGCGCGCGTTCGATGACCTTGGGCGACGATGGCACGGTCTATGTCGGGACGGGCGGGCTCGGTGGCCGTCACAAGAAAGTGTACGCGATCAAGGACGCGGACGGTGACGGCACGGGTGAGTCCGTTACGATCATCCGTGATTTTGAGAAGACCGATCCAGATGATGACTTGCTGGTGCCCAACGGCGTCGCGTTCAAGGACGGGGCGCTTTACGTCGGGATGATCAACCGGATCTTCCGGTTCGACAACATTGGCGCGAACTACAATCGCAACCCGCGTCCTCAGGTTGAGGCTGTGCGGTTTCCCGACGAGATGCACCACGGGTGGAAGTTCATCGCGTTCGGCCCGGACGGACGTCTGTATGTTCCTGTCGGCGCCGAGGGTAACATGACCGAGGACCCGGATCAGTACGCGCTGATCTACCGCTTGAGTGAAGACATGGCCACGAAGGAAGTCTTCGCGAAAGGTGTGCGCAATTCCGTCGGATTCGACTGGCACCCGCAAACGGGCGAGATGTGGTTTACGGACAACGGGCGCGACAACCTGGTCATCGACGCACGTGGTTCCGACGATATTCCTCCCGATGAGCTGAATCGCGCGCCACGCGCCGGCCTGAATTTCGGACATCCATTCTGCCATGGTGGTTACATACCGGATCCGGATCCGGCATACGCCAAGTGGGGCAAGTGCGGTGACGCGGTGCCTCCAGTGCAAAAACTCGGTCCCCACGTGGCGGCTCTGGGCATGCGCTTTTACACGGGACAGAGTTTTCCACAGGAATTCCGCAACCAGGTGTTCATCGCCGAGCACGGGTCGTGGAACCGTTCCCAGCGCATCGGGTACCGGGTGACTCTGGTCCGTCTTGATGGCAACCAAGCGATTTCTTACGAGGATTTCGCGGCCGGATGGTTGGCCGACGACGGCAACCGGTGGGGCCGTCCCGTTGACGTCCTCGTGGCTCCGGATGGGGCGTTGCTGGTTTCGGACGATCTGGCCGGCGTGATTTACCGGATCACCTACCAACCCTGATCGATTTTAGTTGAAAAACCGGGATCGAGACGTAGAACCATCGGGCTCTCACAGGAGGACCCGATGGATTTCCGCCCCGAAGTTTTCACGCCGTCATACTGGATGGAAGTCCCCGCAATCGAGGGACAGATGACCCGGCCGCGCGATGGTGGCGGGATTCTGGTCATTGGTTCCGGCCTCTCCGGCGTCAGTTCAGCGTACTGGCTGAAGGAAGTCGGCTTCGAGGATGTGACCATGGTGGACTTCGCGTTGCCCCATGCCGCGACGTTCCGCAATTGCGGTCACATCCTGTACGGGACTGTGGAGTCGATGAAGGCGCTGGTCGCCCTGCACGGTCGTGAGACTGCCAGGGAGATCTGGGAATTCTCGATCGGCATCTGCCACGAGGTTCGTGAGACGGTTCGGCGCCTTGGAATGGACGCGGATTACGAGCAGTCCGGGTACCTCGTCATCGCGATTGACGAGACCGAGGACAAGGAAATCCATGAATCGATCGAGTTACTTCGCAGCATGGGTTTCCAGAGCGACTACGTTGATCCGGGCAAGTTGCACCAGCTTGGGTTCAAGAATGTACGCGGAGCGCGTTTTGAGGCGGGATCAGCGCAAGCGCACCCGATGAAGTTCCGCAACGGGGTGCTCAAGCATTGCCTCGACAATGGACTCGCCTATCACAGCGGCGTTCGTGTCACCTCGGTTGAGGAAGACGGCGACCATGTTCTGGTCAATACGGAGCAATGGGGCCAGCTGCGTTATGACGCGGTGGTCATCGCTGCGAACGCATACAGTCCGCTGTTGTCCCGGTATTTCGAGGAACGCCGCCTCGTCGAGCCGTTCCGCGGCCAGATCATCACTTCAAAACCCCTGAAGCATGAGTTCAAGGTCAAACATCCGCACAGTTTTGACCACGGTTACGAATACGCGCTGGTCACCACGGACAACCGGTTGATGATCGGCGGGTGGCGCAACAACACCCCGGGTGGCGAAGTCGGTACTTACGACATCGACCCGAACAAGATGGTGGAGCAGGGCCTCAAGGACTTTGTCGCGGAACACTACGAGATCAAGGAAAAGATCGAGTGGGAATACTCTTGGGCAGGAATCATGGCGACTTCCAAGACTGGATTCCCGTTCATCGGCCCGACGACCAGTCCGAGGATTTTCACGTGTTCAGGCTACACCGGGCATGGTTTCTCGTGGGCACATGGCAGCGCGAAACTGTTGGCGGATGTCATGGCGGGGAACCAGGTCCCCGCCGTCGCGAAATACTTCAATCCGAAGCTTTGATTCCCCGGACAGTAGATCTCAGAACTTGAGGAGCAGCTTGAGCTGTGCCGTGGTGCCTGACAAGTTGTAGTTGTTGGTAGCGCCTAGAGTCCGTTCTTGCTCGAAATCGATGCGAACGGGGATCTTCCAGGTCGAGTAGAAATCGAGCCTGACACCTGTTGCCATCGATTTACGTGTGACTTTTTCCTTGGTCACCTCATTGTCGACTTTTTCCTTGCTGTCGTTGTCGTAGCCGTAAGTAGCCGTCAATCCGACCGGTACGAGCCAGCTGCCGAAGACACCCAGACCGAAAGCGGCACGGGCGAATCCATAACTGCGCATCCCGTCACGCTCAACATCGACATCCGTGCCGTCAGCGCCAGCCTTCTTGCCCTTCTGGATCATCTGGCCACTTGTATTTTGCAAGGAGAGCGTCAGTCCGCGGAACGGCAGAATGTCGAGGTTGAACTGGACTCCCGCCTCGGTGACGCCGCGGCCAGTTGTGCGCATGGTGTCCGGAACATCCTTGTACTTGCCGGTTGGCATGGTCATGCCCAGTCCGATGGAGGACTGCACGGCCCCGCTGGGGATCAGCGCGTAAAGGAAGCCAACCTGGGTGTCGCCGAGACCGGTCTCGCCATCCGCATAGGCATTTTCCGCGGCATCCACAATGGCCGTGTCAACGGCGGACTGGATCAGGGTCAAGATCGGCAGGCCAGTTGTCGGATCAAGCGCTGCCCCGGACGTGATCGCGGCGCTGCAGACCGCGGCGCTGGGGCAAGCGCCAAGGGCTTGCAACGCGGCAGCTTGCTGGGCGACTTGGGCGGCAACGGCCGTATCGTACGCGGCCTGGTATTGAGTAGTCGCGCGCAAGTCGTCGGCCGAGCGGAGTTTTACCGTCTGCTTGGTGTACTGAAGCGCGTATACCTGGAATGACAGGCGATTTGTCAGGCCCAGTTCGAACGCCGCTCCGTTGGCTGATGCGGTGATGTCGTACGGAATCCCGGTCTTGTTACCGTCCGCGTCATACTGCGCGTTGGCCGAACGGTTGACCTGGATCGCCCGGATCTGAGCCACTCCTGCGGGCAACGTCTTGCCAGCGGGCTCTGTCGAGTACCAACCCGTTTCGCTTCCTTCCGCGAGCGCCACTGGCGCAGAGCCCCACGTCAGGAGCGCGACGGTTGCCAGTGATGGCACCAATAGTCGGTTACGTGTTTTCATGGGTTTACCCCCTTTTGAATGAGGACCGGACGGGTCCTGTGGCGAATTTTCGCCATCTAGAGGGGCTCGACCTAATTGCCTAAAACTTTAGGGTAAAAATGGCGATCACGGAGGCAACGGCGATGCGGTAGACCATGAACCAGAAGAAGCCGTTATTCCTGACAAATTTCATCAGAAAGGATATGGCGACGCAACCAGCGCCAAATGAGACCAGGGTCCCGACGTATAAAATCGGATCTGAGGCATATGACATGATGTCGCGCATCTCCAGCAGAGCCGCCCCGAACATGGCGGGCGTGCCCAGCAAAAAGGAGAACCGGGCGGCGTCTGGCCTGGCGAAGCCCAGTAATCGTCCCGCGATGATTGTGGAACCACTTCGCGACACTCCTGGTACGAGAGAAAATGCCTGTCCGAGGCCGACTAGAATTCCATCCTTGATGGTGAGTTGTTCGAGGTGGCGTTTGGCCGGGCGCGACTTGTCTGACCACCACAAAAGAACACCCACCAGCGCCAGCGGAATGATCACGATGACGGGGTGATGGAGTTTTTCTTCGATGACCTTGTGAAATTTCAGTCCGATGACGCCGGCTGGAACCGATCCCAGGATGAGAGCTGGCAACAAGACATCTGAGCCGAAAGATTTGGTGCCTTTCGTGATGCGGCGGACGGTGGCCCTTCCCATGGCGAGCCAGTCCTGATGGAAATAGGCGAGTACGGCAAGCACCGTTCCGACATGGAGGGCGACGTTGAGCGCCAGTGGCAACGGGCGCCCCGACATGAGCTCGGACACGACGATCAAGTGGGCAGAGCTGGACACCGGCAAGAGCTCGGTGATCCCCTGGACGAGCCCCAGGACGGCGCCAACAATCAAGTCCTGGTTCATTCGCCCTCCGCTTTGTCTTGAATCGACTTCGTTTCACGTCTTGACTGGATGTTTGATTGGAATCTTAATATGAAGTGATGTCCCAGTCGAGGTCGCACGAGGAGGTTCCGTGTCCCAGGTTATCGTTACCAATGACGTGTTGCGTGGCAAGCGAGAGGAATCGAAGCGTCAGGAGCACAAAATTGACCGCGAGTCAGTTTTTGCGCAGTGGCGCAGAAATGACATCACCACACGTCGTGATCCGGTTGCGGCATTGATCGGGGTGGCAGCCATCCCCGTCGTCGCGTTCTGGTCATTTGTGGCGGGATGCCTGACGATCTCGGTTTCCTTCATGCTCGGTGTCTTCAAGTTGCTCGGCAAGTTGTTCCGCTGAACTCGCGTTCCGGGTCCGGGAACCCTCGTTGCTGAAATATTCCAGACAAAAGAAGAAGGGCGGCCTCCTTGGCCGCCCTCTTTTTTTAGAATTATCCCTTCGGCTTTTCCGGGGCAACAACAAAGTTTTTCCGGATGAGGGCAATCATCGCGGCTACTTCCTCTTTGGTGGGCTTGCCCCAACTGTGATGGATCAGTTCGCCCTTCTGATTCAGAATCAAGAAATTGTAGGCGTCATCTTTCAGGCCCCATTCCTTGACCAGGTGCTTGGTAAAGTCCTTCGCGTAAGTCGTGTGCTTGAATCGCTTCTGTTTGGCCGACAAAGTCATGCCGATTAGAAAGTTCGGGATGCTGGTGGCCTTCATGTTAACGATGGCCGATGAGTCAACCTGTTCCAGGGGAAACTTCTCGGCATCCAGCAGGTCGGCGAGTTCCTCGCCATCGTCCTGTTTGTCGGGATCGACATAGAACAGCAGATGGATGCGTCCGAGGTGGTCACGGTAGTCCCAGGGGCTTCCGTCGAGTTTGCCTCCGTTTTCACCGTCCAGCCGGGCGTCCGGTGGCAACGATCCGACCTTCCATTCACCCGCGAGCGCGGCTGTTCCTGTGAGCGTGAGCAAGAACATCAGGGAGGACAGGAAACCGGAAAGTCGCGAGATCAGTTGAAGGTTCACAGACCGGAACGTCATCAGATCACTCCTTGCGCAAGGTTTACTCCAGTCTCCCAGAGCCATTGCGAGGAATCCAGATGGCAAAATTGTCAATTTGACAAATCAGGGCAACATTCCTTGTATCCGCGGGCTGTTTAAAAACAGGACATGGGCTGCGCAACATGCCAAAAAAGCCTAATATTTAAGATGTTGATGGAATGCTGCCGATTCCCTAAGAAGGACGTGTGGTCCTTCAGGAGTGGCGAATTGAAGAGCAAGAATGGCGACAAAGTGATGGCCAAAGCGACAGTCAAGGGCGCTTCGCTGCACGCCCGTCATGAAGAGTCGTCGCATGAAACCGAGTCGACTTCGAACGGACGCGCGGAAGTTGTCAGAGGGACGGCAGCGCTGGAAGCATTGCTGGAATCGGTTTCCGGATCGAAACTCCTGATTTGCATTCGCGGATATCCAGACCCCGACAACATCGGATCATCTCTGGCGCTGCAATGGCTCGCGCGTCAGCACGGCATCGAGTCCCGGATCGTTCACTTCGAGGAAATCTCGCACCACGAGAATCGCGCTCTCGTCAAAAAGCTGGATATTGAGCTGGATGAGTGGCACGAGGGATTTGACTGTTCCAAGTTCGATTACTATGCCATCACCGACTCCCAGACCGCGGAATTACCGATCAAGTTGCCCGGCAGTTGCCAGCTGCTGGCGTTTGTCGACCATCACAAGCCTCTGGGCAACATCCAGGGTCGCTTTGTCGATATCCGGGAGAACTCGGGATCGACTTCTGCGATCTTCGCTGAATACTTGATGGAAAGTTCCCATCGATTCGAGGGTTCCTCTCCTGAAATCACCAAGATCGCGACGGCCCTGATGCACGGGATCCGCTCGGATACGGATAATTTCGTAAACGCGACCATGATTGATTACCGGGCGAGCGAGTTCCTGTCGAACTTTGTCGACAAGGACTTGCTGGCGCTGATCTCGCGTCAGTCGATCCCGGCGAAGACGATGGATCTCACGCAAATCGCCCTCCAGCGGAAAGATATTCGCGGGACTTTCATGTTCTCAGGTGTCGGATTTGTCCGTGATGAGGATCGTGATGGCATCGGGCAGTGCGCGGATTACCTGCTGCACCGTGAAGGCATCGAGACTGTGATCGTCTATGGTGTCGTTGGCAATGAATACATCGACGGGTCCTTGCGCACCAAGTCGCATACCCTAGATCCGGACAAATGGTTGAAAGACGTTTTCGGTCAGGACAAGGATGGCAACTATTACGGCGGCGGGCGCAAGGACAAAGGCGGGTTCCAGATTCCACTTGGATTCTTCGCAAGCTGTTCCGACAAGGAATTGCTCTGGATCCTGATCAAGAAAACCATCGACGAGCTCTTCTACGACAAGATTGGCGTCGAGGGTAAATCCTCGCTGGATGGTGAAGGGGCCTGATATTCAGCCCCTGCGGTCCTTGACTTCTGACTCGATCCATTCGAGGAACTTCTGGCTGCCGCCGGTCAATGGCACCGCGACGACGCAGGGGTTGTCGTACGGGTGACGCGAGGTCACGAAGGACGTCAGGTCACTCACGGATTCTTCCGTGGTCTTCAATATCAACACGGCTTCCCTGTCCTCACGGACCTCGCCGTCCCATTCGTAGACGGAAGTCATCCCGGGGATGACGTTACCGCAAGCGGCCAGTCCGGCCTTGACGCAGCTGTGTGCCAGCTTGAGTCCCGTTTCCGCATCTGGTGTTGTCACATAGACAAGGCACTTCGTTTTCATGGCGCGTCTTTCTCCTCAAGAAGGATCGTCACAGGTCCATCATTGCAGAGTTCGATATCCATGTCGGCACCGAATTCCCCGGTACCCACATGGACACCCCGCGCGCGCAGGCATGAAACGAAGTGCTCATACAGTCTCACGGCCTCTTCCGGTTTCGCGGCGGCGATGAAGCTCGGACGTCGTCCACGAGAAGTATCCGCGAACAGCGTGAACTGACTTATGGCGAGGATGTCCCCTCCCGCTTGTGCGATGTCGAGGTTCATCTTTCCCTGGTCGTCCGGAAAAATACGCAGGCCGCAAACTTTCTCCGCCAGTCGGGCGGCGACCTGGGGCGTGTCGCCATGACCGACGCCGATCAGCAGGACCAGTCCACGGTTAATCCTGGCTTTTTCCGCTTTTTTTGCAGTTTCCCCAGGCGTGGGATGTTTGATCGACACCGAAGCCCGGGACACCCGTTGCAAGACGATCCTCAAGTTGACGTCCCTCCAATTTCACCGTTTTCCCTAAAAGTTCCGGGTTTCAAGCCGATGGTATCCACAAGTATGTCGCGCAGTGCGCCAGCAAGGGGGAGTGTAATCATGAGCGAGCAGGATCGCGATGGATTCTTGAAGGGCATCAGGTCCCTGTTGCGCGCGTTGGGCGAGAACCCTGATCGCGAGGGGCTGTTGAAGACCCCCGACCGTTTTTTGCGTAGCCTCGAGTTTTTGACCTCGGGCTACCGGGCGGATGTCCACAGGCTCATGAACAATGCCGTTTTCCACGAGAAGTACAACGACATGGTCATTGTCCGTGACATTGAGCTCTACAGCCTCTGCGAACATCATATCCTGCCATTTTTCGGGCGTTGCCATGTCGGTTACATCCCGAATGGCAAGGTCATCGGGCTTTCAAAAATCCCGCGCATCGTCGACGCGTTCGCGCGGCGCCTGCAAGTTCAGGAAAGGCTGACCAACGAGATTTCCGAGGCGCTGCAATCCCACCTGGCGCCGCTTGGTGTTGGAGTCGTCATCGAGGCGTATCATTTTTGCATGATGATGCGCGGGGTGGAGAAGCAGAACTCTTATACGATGACGAGTTCGATGTTGGGGGCTTTCCAGGACATGTCCACCCGCAATGAGTTCCTGACTTTGCTGCAAAGTCAGAGGAACCGCTGAACCCCGCCGTTCCTCGACGGTCGGGTTGGAGGCCAGGGAGATGGTTGCTCGACACGTCTATACATACATCGATCCGGTTCGCGAACGCGACATGGAGGCTGCGTGCCAGGTCCTCGCGGACGATGGTGTGATCGCTTTGCCAACTGAGACGAGCTGGTGCCTCGTCTGTGACGCGGACAGTCCCAAGGCCCTCGATCGGATCCGCCGTCTCAAGCCAACCCACCCGAAGGAGCGTCCGTTCAGCCTCATGTGCGGTTCGATTTCATCGGCTGCCCACGTCGTCAACATTGACAATGTTGTTTATCCCCTGCTGAAAAAAGTACTGCCCGGGCCGTACACGGTGATCCTGGAGCGCAATCGCAGCCTGCCGCGACTGATCCACGACAACCGTCGCGAGGTGGGTATCAGGATTCCCGAGGCAACTCTTGTGCGTGAGTTGCTGGATCGTTACGGACGGGTATTGGCCGCGGCGACGGTTCCCCATGTGCAGATGAAGGCCAACGGGTTCGACGAAACCCACTTGCCGCGGTTTGGTCACGAGATCCTGGACGCTTTCGGTCATGGACTTGATTTAATCCTCGATCTGGGCGATGAGGTTCCGGGAGTTGAAACCACGATTGTTGACTGCACGGGTGGCGTGCCGTCCGTGGTTCGCGAAGGCGCCGGAGATACGGCGCCGTTCACCGGGACTGCGCACAGGTGATTGTAAAGGTCATTGACGCCGGAACGATGGAATATGGCGAAGCCTGGGAATTCCAGAAGCGCCTCCACGAGCGTGCCGTTGCCTCGAATTCGGAAGCCTTCCTGATGCTGGTGGAACATCCGCCGGTCATTACCCTCGGCAAGAATGCCAGCGAGCGTTTTCTGTTGTCGGGTGAAACCTGGTTGAAAAAAATGGGGGTTGGCATCTACCGGTCAGACCGTGGGGGTGAGGCGACGGCCCATAACCCTGGTCAGTTGGTCGTCTATCCGGTCATTCCTCTTCAAGCCTTCGGTCTCGGCGCGCGCGCCTATGTGAATCAACTGGAAGAGTCGGTGATCAACACCCTCGCGGCCTTCAACATTCCTTCGGGAAGGGACCCTGTACATCCGGGGGTCTGGGTCGGAAATGACAAGATCTGCGCGATCGGCACGCGAATCAAGGATCGCGCGACGATGCATGGGATCGCGCTGAACGTGCAAAACGACCTTGGAATCTTCGGGCTCATCGTTCCTTGCGGAATAACCGGGCGCGGAGTCACCAGCCTCGCGCAAGTTCTGGGCGAGGGACCGGACATGCGTCAGGTGAAGGACGAGTTTATCAAGCGTTTCGCTGACGCATTCAGTTGCCGTCTGGACTTTTCGCCGGTACCTCGCGCCGATTGAGTTTCGCGTACCCGTGCAGGTAGGCGAAGGCTGTATTCAGCTGGTAATCGGAACGCATCGGTTCTGGCCACTGGTCGATCCATTGGGCGAGGCCCTGTGTCTTGGCGATATCACTCAGGTCATGGCTCTCGATGTGGCGCTCCAGGTCGGATTCCTTGCGCGGGCCCTCGCTTCTCTCCGCTTTTTCCGGTTTTTCGATTTTTTCTGTTTTTTCAGCCTTGGATTTTCCCGCGGGCTCTTCCCCCGGCCTTGCCGGAACGATGATATCGGGCGTGATCCCTTTGGCCTGGATCGAGCGATCCTTCGGAGTGTAATAACGGGCAATGGTCAGTTTGAGCGCGGATCCATCTGGCAACGGAAGAATCGTCTGGACGGAACCTTTGCCAAAAGTCGTGGTCCCCATGATCAGCGCGCGTTCGTGATCCTGCAAAGCACCGGCAACAATTTCCGACGCGCTCGCGGATCCGCCATTCACAAGAACGACCACCGGAAAACCAGTGTACGTGTTTCTCTTGTGCGCGAACTCACGCTCCACCCGGTCCTTGTCCCGCCCCATGGTCGTCACGATCAAGCCGCTGTCGATGAAGTGGTCGACGACCTGGACTGCCTGGTCGAGCAAGCCTCCAGGGTTGTCACGCAAATCAAGGACCAGCCCGGAAATTCCAGACTTCGAGGAGGCGTCCTTGAGAATTGCCCCAAGTTCGTCACCTGTCCCTTCCTGAAAACTCGAGATGCGCACATACTCAAATTTTGGTCCGAGGCTCTGTCGACGCACGGATTTCACACGAATGATCTCGCGGACCAGTTCGATCGTGATGGGATCCGTAACATTCTGGCGGCGGACTTTAAGTTTCAATTTCGATCCGGGATCGCCGCGCATGCGGTCAACAGCGTCATCGTTTTTCAGGTTTGTGACGACCTGACCATCGATCTCGATGATCTCGTCGCCTGACTTGATGCCTGCCCGCGCCGCGGGAGTGTCCTCGATCGGCGAGACAACAATCAGTTTGCCTTTTTCTTGCGATACGATGACGCCCACGCCGCCAAATTTTCCCTGCGTGTCGATGGTCAACTGCTCGTAGGCCTTTGCAGGCATGTGCATGGTGTGTGGATCCAGCTGGTCCACCATCCCCTTGAGGGCCCCCTGGACAAGGACCGGTTCCCTGACCTTGCTTTCGTCAACGTACATCGTCTCGAGGTAGTGGAGCCCGCGAGCCAGGGTCTCGAGGGACTTGTACTTGGCGTCAGCGGCAATTTCCGGCGCGGTCTGGGCGGCGAGCGCAACCGCGCCGGTCAGGGTGGCTCCATGAATTGAGACCAGGGTCACGGTGACGCATGAAGTGATCGTGCCAAGGAGGCGGCCGGAACAACTGACTGGGCTCGTCATGAATCAGCTCCTGGACGCCGCTGTGGCGGATTTCGCGATCATGCGTTTCATTTTCGAGATCCTCCGGGAATCATCTTCCGTCAGCGCTTCGTTCTTCTCAAAACTATCCACGGCGTTCCTGGCCTCCTTGAGGCGTTTCTCTTTCACGAGGATCCGGACGATGGATTCGACCGGTTCCGGGCACCGGACGCATGCCGCCTTCGCGGTTTCGAGCTTGTCGAGGGCGAGGCGGGAGCGGTGCGTGGTCTCGTAAATCCGTGCCATCTTGAGCAAGGTCATGAAGTTGGTGGGGTTTTCCTCAAGGGCCTTTCCGTACCACCGTTCTGCCCGGACCGAGTCACCCGACAATTCCGAGATCAGGCCGAGGTTGTGGTAGAGGCGCTCGCGGTACAGGTAGGACTTGGCCGCGTCGGACGCGAGGGCGTCTTTCAACAGGGTTGTGGCCTTGGAGAACTGTTGGGCCTGGATCAGCGCTGAACTGAGGTTCAGCGTGAAAGTCATGTTTTCGGGTTGGAGTTTCCGTGCCTTGTCCAGGGATTCGATGGATTTATTTGTGTTGCGAAGCGCCAACTGGACCAGGCCATGGAGGTTGAGGACTTCCGGGTCGTCAGGGGATTCGGCGAGCAGCGCGCGGACTTCCTTCAGGGCCTGGGTTGCCTGGCCGCTGTCGAGTGAATTGATCACGATTTGCTTCTTGGTCTCTTGCGTGCTTGCGGCCGAAGGCTTGTCGGTATCGAGGGTTTGGCAGGCGACCAGGCTCGCGGAAATATAAGCGAATAAAAACAGGTACTTGTGCTTGTGTGTGGGGGCAAATGAAGCCACGGCCGGGTCTCCCTTCCTGCGCCGGCCAGTCCAGCCGGGGATATTGTCTTGCCCATGCTCAAGCGGGGTGGCATTCATAATTGCAGCCACAACACGAACACGGGCCCTGATCAACAGGCGATCGAGGATCTTGGGCGTGATCATAACACGGATCCGGTGATGAGCGACCAGACGAATTCTGCCAAGGCAACTGCCACCCATTCAGACCTGAGCATGTTCCGCAAAGAGCTTGGCGCCAAATTGAGAGAGGCCCGTGAAAAGGCCGGAATGACCCATGACGGGATCGCCCAGGTGACGCGCATTACCCGGACTTACGTGGTCGCGCTGGAGACAGGTGATTTTGAGCGTCTCCCTGGCGCGGTGTTCGGGCGTGGGTTTGTTCGCAGTATCGCGCGAGTGCTCGACATGGATGCCGAAGAGTTGTCATCCATGTACGCGAAGTGCTGGTCCTCTTCAGATCTCGAGGCCACGGTGAAAGCGCCCGTGGCTGAGGGCGCGATCTCCCGGAAGATGGCTGCCCGGCGCAGCATCGCGTCCGAAATCGGCTCCATGTTGAAAGACAGCCCCGCGCTGAATTTCAAGTTTACCGGCGCGAAGTCGGTCGCTTTGCTCATGTCGATCCCGTTGATTGTGTTGGCGATGGCCTCGGTCACCGTAGGGATCAAGCGAGCCGGCAAGCGAGCCGCGAAACCAGTGGAGAAGCCTGTGGAAGCGGTCGTGGAACAGTCGGCGACTGCTCCGGTCGCGCAACCTGAGGCGGCAGCCGCGGTCACCAAACCCGCAGGCGACGAACCGGCCGTA
>CAWUNT010000021.1:0-14165 GCA_963923405.1 uncultured bacterium
CCAGCAACTGACCCAAAAAATGAGAATAAAAAAAACGGGACCGTTTCCGGTCCCGTTTCTGTTTTTGCTGAAACTGGCTTCGCTTAGAAGCGGCGCGGGCCGCGGTTCTCGCGCGGAGCCTGCGGGCGAGCTTCGTTGACCGTCAGGCGACGACCTTCGAACTGCGAGCCGTTGTAACGGTTGATCGCCGATTCTGCGTCAGCGTCGTTGGTCATTTCCACGAATCCGAAGCCTTTGCTGCGGCCGGTGTCGCGGTCCATGATGATGGTGGCGCTGTCAACGCTACCGATTTGCGTGAAAAGGTCACGCAGTTTGTCTTCGGTGGTGCTGTACGGAAGGCCGCCGACGTAAAGCTTCTTGCCCATGAACTTCTTCTCCAAAAGAATGAAACCAAACAAAATCCTGCACACAAAACGCAGAACGGAAAGATACTACCAGAATTCAGAGGTCGGGTGTTACCTCATTTTGGCCGTGCCGGCCCTTTTTTAGCAGCCACCTTCATGGCCTCGTAGGCCTCAAGGGCCAGGGTCCGCCCCTTGGACGGGTCTACGATGGGTCGGGGATAGGTCTTGCCCAGGACCACGCCCGCCCGCTCCAGGTCCGATTCAGCAGCCTCCCACGGCTCGTGGATCTGCCGCGCCGGCAGGTGCTTCAGTTCCGGAACCCACTTCTTGATGTAGGCCGCGTCCGGGTCAAACTTCTCGCTCTGCAGCACCGGGTTGAACACCCGGAAGTAAGGCGCCGCGTCGAAACCGCACCCGGCGGCCCATTGCCAACCGAGCGTATTATTTGGCAAATCCGCGTCCACCAAGGTGTCCCAGAACCACTCCGCCCCGGCCAGCCAGTGCAGGCGCAGGTTTTTCACCAGAAACGACGCCACCACCATCCGCACCCGGTTGTGCATCCACCCGGTCTGCCACAGCTCCCGCATGCCGGCATCCACCAGTGGATACCCCGTCTGCCCACGTTGCCACAGTTTCAGGTCATGGCGGGCCGCCGCGTCGTCACGCCAGGGGAACCGGGCGAATTCCTCGCGCATCGGCGTACGCGGTGCGTCCGGGAATGCCCACAAAGAGTGCCGCGCGAACTCCCGCCACCCAAGCTGGCGCCGATAAGGCTCAAATCGCTTGTCAAATCCGCCCTTTGTCGTGTCATTGAACGCGTGCCAGATCTGGCGCACGGTCACTTCGCCAAAATGCAGGTGCGGCGACAGGCGGCTGACCCCCTTCACCGATGGAATGTCCCGGTCCGCGTTGTACCGCGCCGCCTTCTCGTCATTGAACGACTTGAGGCGCGCCTTCGCGCCGTCCTCGCCCGGGACCCATGCCTCGGCGATCGAGTACGTCCACTTCGCGCGCGGATCCAGGCCCAGATCGCGCAGTTCCAGTGATTTCGGCCACTTCGACGGCGCTGGAACCTGCCGCGGCGCCGCCATCGGCTCCGTCGGCGCGCCCAGTTTCACCAGTTGCCGCCAGAATGGCGTGAAAACCTTGAACGGTCCGCCGCTGCCCGTCCGGACTTCCTCGGGTTCGCGCAACAGGTCCCCGCGATGCGGCAGGGGCGTCGCCCCGGCTGCCTCGACCGCCTTAGCGACCTTCTCGTCCACGGCGGCGATGCCCTGTTCGTAAATCTTGTGCCACGCGACCGCGACGGCACCCGTTTCCTTCACAAGCGCCGCGATCTCCTTCACGGGATCGCCGTGACGCAGGATCATCCGCGATCCGTGTTCCCGCAGGGCCTTGTCGAGTTGCTTCAGGCTGTGATGCAACCACCACCGCTGGGCCCCGCCCAGAGACCACGAGTCCGATGGCGTCTTGCCCCGCGCTGAAAACGCGTCCTCAAAGAGGACGAAGACCGGAATGACACACTCGTAATCGCGGCACGCGCGCAAGAGGGCGTAATGGTCCGCAAGGCGCAAATCGCGACGGAACCAGACGATGGCGGTGCCTTTTTTTGTGCCCGACATACGCGCCGGGCTCAGTAATGGATGCTGGTGATGGTGTACTCGACCGCGCCCTTCGGGGCATTCACCTCGACGAGGTCATCGACGCGCTTGCCGACCAGGGCCCGCGCCAGCGGCGAACTCAGCGAAATCCGGTTTTCCCGGATATCGGCCTCGATGTCACCGACGATCTGATACGTTTTCTCGTCGCCTGTTTCCTCATCACACAACGTGACAAACGCGCCGAAACGCACTTGTCCCTGGTCGCCCTCGCCCGGGTCGATCACTTGCGCGCGCGACAACTTGTCCTCGAGTTCCGCGATACGCCCCTCGATGAAACCCTGGCGCTCGCGCGCCGCCGAGTACTCGGCATTCTCCGACAAATCCCCGTGCGAACGCGCCTCGGCGATATCCTGGATCACGCGCGGGCGTTCCTCGGATTTCAGGCGATGAAGTTCCGACTGCAGGCGCTCGTAGCCTTGTTTCGTGAATGGAATGGATTCTTTCGACATCTCAAAAACTCTCTCTTCTGATGCGCTCAATCACAGACTGGTTGTCGCCGAGAAGCTCAGCGTTGTAATCGAACCGGTCATGTCCTCGGTCTTGGTCAGGCCCTCAAGTTTTTGCGACTTGCCAGTCCCCTTCTGCATCACCGCACCGATGCTGAGCTGGGTATTGGGTTGCACATAAGCCACAAACATCGATCCGCCCTTGAAATCAATCTTGGCGCCCTGGTCGGTCTTGCCTGTGACCACATCCGGCCTCGCGTCATTATTGGTGAAGGCTCCGGCCCGGACCGCGATCGATGGCGTCACGTAATATTCCGTGCCCGCGGCGTAATTCAGTACCGACTGCCGCCTCAGCCACGAAACTTTTCCGTCCGTCGCCGGGTTGTAGTAACTCAAGTCGCCCGAAACCAGCAGCCTCGGCGACGCGAACCAGGCAGCGCCCAGACGCACCTCACCCGGGATCGACCCGAACGGGTTTGATATCTTCGTATCCTCCGTCGACGGCGTCTCCGTCGAAGAAGTCGGAGCCGTATCAGGCGTAACTTCCGTCGCGTCCTCGCGCGTCACCACAAGAGCGTCAGAAGCCTGTTCCATGGACTGGCTCAGGAGCATGCCCTTGCGGAAAGACAAACCAATCGACAACGACTGACCCAGAGCCATTTGCGCCCCGATGTTAGGTTCAACACCAATCGCCGAAAGGCTGGTCCGGGAGTTGTAGTACCTCGTCGATTTCTTCGTGATCTTCGCGCTCGCCAGATCGAGAACCACAGATGTGCTCTTCTGGAAATCCTGGGACAACTCGTCAATCATCGTGTAGCGGAGCCCTGCACCAACCGACAAACGTCCCGACAGGCGGTATCCAGCCGCGATCGCCGCATGGGAAGTCGATGACTTCAATTGCACTGTCCGGTGAAATCCATCAATGGCGGATGCCTGCGTGTCACTCGCGCTGACCAGCACCAACGGCCAACGGTCGTTCTGGTTCAAAAGTTCCGTGTCTGACGTGTAAAAGGAGAACGCCCCGACGAGACCCGGCACAAAACGGTCGAGCTTGTTCAAAATCCCGATGAACGGAGAGAACAAACCGCCGGCGTCTTCGTTGTAGTCCTGTCCACCAAGGACATTCTTGTACAGCAACGTTTTCTTGTAGTACGCGTTGGCCGAACCCGACAGGTCGTTTGACTGCGCGAACGCGATACCGGCCGGATTGTAGTATGTCCCGGAAGCATCGTCCGCGACAGCCGTGTATGCCCCACCCATGCCATTGGCACGGTCACCGACCAGCACGTTGTTGTAGTGAAAAATGTCAGCGCGCCCGACGGACGACCATCCCAACACGCCAACCAAAGAAACCGCCGCAATTCTGGTTTTGTTCGCAACTGCTCTCATGATCCGGTTCATTTTCCTTCCGCGGGTTCACGTTTGGACGCCTTGGCAGGCGTCCCGGACTTCTTTGGTTCCGCGCTGGCCGGAGCCACCGGCAAGCGCTTCTGCATGGAGACAAAACGTTCAACGCCCTTGGCACCGGTGATCGTGTCCGCCTTCAACTGGACCAGCAACTGGTCCACTTTGGCGCGACGATCCGCCGGCTTCGGGTGCGTCTTTTCAAGGGTCTTTGTGTTCAACAACTTGGCCCGGGCGACAAGACGCCCGAGGAAATTCGACATGGCGCGCGGGTCGTAACCGGCGGCGATCGCGTACTTCACGCCTTCCTGATCCGCCTCGAATTCCAATTTGTGATCGAGGCCTTTTTCGAGGATCAGTCCCAGACCTGCCTTCGCGGCAGCAACCACGCTGAGTCCAGGCACGGCGGTCGTCCCCAGGTACCGTGCCAGAGTCTTCGCGGCGTCCGACTGCTCCGTGACCTCGACGCGTTTGCGCATGCGCGACGCCATGGCCGGATCAGGCTTCAGCGACGGCGCCTTGGCCGCGCTGTCCAGCTTTTCCTTGTCCATCGTCAACAGCGTCTTCATCATGTGGCGGTTGCCGACGTGCGCAGACTCGTGACCGAGGATCGCCGCCAGCTCGGCTTCGTTCTCGCCCTGTCGCAGCGCGCCCATCGTGATCAGGATGTATCCACCTGGACACGCGAACGCGTTCACGGATTCGCTGTTCAGCAATTTGATCATGTAACGCCGGTCAGCGTAGGGACCTTGCTGGGCGACGTAATTTCCTACCAGATTCAAGTACGCGTTGAGCGGCTCGTCGTTGTACTCGCCGTAGTAGGTAATCAATCGACCGGCCATGTTGCGGCCGATCTCGAGTTCCGCGCGGAACTCGTTCAACTTGCGTTCTTCTTCCTTGCTCAACTGCGGCTTTGCCGCTTCCTGACTCACCGCCACGTGGGCCAGGAAGAACCCCGCGCCTGCCAGCGCGAAGATTGACGTCTTGAGCAATCCGTTGCCCTTTATCGAGGCCATAATGAGCCCACCGTCCGAAATAGGTTCACCGGGTTTTCAATTTGAAAACGGTATCTGGAACGTGACCTTACTTGTTTTTGGAACCGTGCGCAATTTCCTCGAACACTTTCTCGGACAGGCCTTCAATCTGGGCCGCCGGGACTTTCGTGTCTTCCATCGAGAAAACGGCTTTCAAGTTGGGGCGCGCGTTGGCCGCGTATGACGTATCGTTCGTTTCATCGAGACCGCGAACACCCATCACGGTCGTGCGGGCACGCGCGTTGGCGCCATCCGAGGTCGCCCGGCCATTCTGGACCGCGTCGCGAATTGCCCCGGAAATCGCTCCGCCGTCGGAGTCACTTGCCTTGACCTTGACCTGAAGTACCGAAACGAATCCGGACTTGCCGCCAGGCACCTTGACCTGCCAGTACATTCCCTTGCGTTCCGTGCTGTCCACGACCTCGCCGGCTTTCATCGTATGCACAACCGGCGCCCCCTTGTCCGGCGCGGCTGTCACCTGGACGCCGTCCTGTTTCGCCTCGACGCTGCCAGCCAGAGCCCGTGTGGAAATGGACCCTGTCGCGACCATCCCGCAGAGGGCCACCAAAATCCTGCAAATTGACCGTGATTTCATGCGAACTCCTACCTTATCGGAATCGGGAACTTCCCCCCGCCCTTGAGTCAATCCCGTAACCTGATGCGATGATAGTGTTTTTTACCCTTCCGGACCAGACATCCGCCGTCTTTCTCCAGTTCAGTTGACGCGATTCTCGCCTGCAAATCCGCCACTTTTGCCCCGTCCACCGTGAGGCCGCCTTGCTGGATCAGGCGCTTGGCCTCGGACTTGGTCTCGACCACACCCGAGAACGCCAACATGTCGACGATGCCGATGTCGGGCTTGCCCTCAAGAGCCGCGCGATCAAGAAAATGCTCAGGCTCATTGCCAGCGCCTCCCGCGCCAGCTCCGCCGAACAAGCGACCCGCGGATTCCTGCGCCTCGTTCGCAGCCGCCTCACCGTGCGCGATCCGCGTGCATTCCCAGGCCAGACGCTTTTTCACGTCGTTGATCGCCGCGCCCTGTGCCGCCGCCAGTTGACGAATTTCCGGCATGCCCAGATCCGTGAAGTAACGCAGGCATGGCTCGACCATGGCGTCCTCGACATTGCGCCAGTACTGGTAATACTCAAAGGGGCTGGTCTTGTTGGCATCGAGCCACACGGCGCCCTTTTCCGTCTTGCCCATCTTGCGCCCGTCGGTGGTCGTCAGGAGGGGCATCGTCACGCAAAACGCCTTGCCGCCCGTCAGCCTCCGCACGAGGTCCACGCCCGACAGCATGTTGCTCCACTGGTCGTCGCCGCCAAGCTGCACGGTACACGACTGTGACTTGTACAGATGAAGGAAGTCGTAACTCTGCAGCAGCATGTAGTTGAACTCGAGGAAACTGAGTCCCTTCTCGAGGCGTTGCTTGAAACACTCGGCCGCGAGCATCCGGTTCACGCTGAAGTGACGACCGATGTCGCGCAGGAACGGCAGGTATTTCAAATCCGTCAACCATTCCGCGTTGTCGACCAACACGCCACGTTTCGGGTCCTTGAGGTCAATGAATCGCTCCAGTTGCGCGCGTATCCCGGCCAGGTTCTTTTGCAATCCCCCCTCGTCGACCATCTGCCGCATCTCGGTCTTGCCCGACGGATCTCCGATGAGTCCAGTTCCGCCACCGACAAGGGCGACAACGCGATGTCCCGCTGCCTGCCAGCGACGCAGTCCCATGATCGGCAACAACGACCCGACGTGCAGACTGTCTGCCGAGGGATCGAAGCCGCAATAAGCCGTGCGCGGACCAGAGGCCAGATGCTCCGCAAGTTCTTCCTCGTGGGTGATCTGCGCGACCAGCCCCCTCTCCCGCATGACTTCTAGAAAACCCATCTTTGCGCTATCCTGAATGTTGGGGCTTTTGACCCCGGACCACAAAAATTCAGCAAGATCGCCAAATTGTGCCGGGGGAACACACGCCATGCAAGCCGAGAAGTTCCTGACTTTTCTGATTGGCCCCGCCCACTCCGGAAAATCCTCGGAGGCCTGCGCCGTGGCGCGCCCTGACCTCGACACGCTGGTCATCGGCACCGCCAACACGCAACATCCCCTGATGCAGAGCCGGGTCCAGGCCCTGAAAGCCGCGCGCCCGGCCAACTGGCAGCACGTGGACCGCCCCGCGGACGTGCCGTCGCTCGTTTTTGCCGCAACGTCGGTTCACGACCAGATCATCGTCGACTCGCTGAATTTGTGGCTGGCCGCCCTGACCGTCAACCATCCGGCCGGTCTGACTGCCATTGAACTCCTCGAAGTCCTCACGACCGAGTGCGACCGGATGATCGACGCCCTCGGGCGGGCGCGCGCCGCCGGGGCCAACGTCATTGTCGTCGGCGCCGAGGTCGGGGCATCCCCGTCCCCGCCGGTCGAAACGGAACGCGCCTTCCGCGAGGCCAACGGACGCCTGAACCGCGCCGTGGCCGGGATGGCCGACCGGGTGATCCTCATGACCGCAGGTATTCCGACAGTTCTCCGCGACGGGCGGGTGTCCGGCGCGGAAACCGTCAAGCCATTAGAGCACAATCAAAACCGGAGGCTGACCCCATGAAGCTCAAAACGACGCTCGCATCCCGCATCACCCGGAAAAACATCCTGGTCGCAGGCGCCCTGGCTGCCGCGGTCTTGTTCCAGACACCGGCCTTGGCCCTGGTCAACGCGCAGGTGACCTATGGCCAGCGCAAGGCATCTGGGAAGGTTGACGGTGCGACGGACAATTATGCCGCCAGCGAATACGCGGCCAGCGCCTCGATCGACCCGATCCCCATGGTACCGGTCGCTTTCGGGGCCACCATGTTCATCCAGAACTGGAACAAGGACGACTTCGAGGCCACCAAAGTGACCGGGTCCGAATTGACCCTGGATGCCAAGGCCTGGGTTCCGATGGTCCCGGTCATCACGCCTTACGCCAAATTCAGCTATGTTCTGACGGGAGCCATGCTGGTTGAGGCCAACGCTGACTGGACCGGGGACGGCACGGTCTCGGCCGGCAAGCAAACCCTGAGCCTCACCGGTACCCATTTGGCGTTTGGCGCCCAGTACGGCATCCTGCCGCTGGTCAGCGCCGTGGTGGAAGTGGGCATGGGGACTGAGAAAATCAAGACCGACGAAGTCAAAGTCGGCGGCGTGAAAGTCAGCAGCGCCGGCAGCGCCAACGACTGGAAGTCGAACAGCGTGTCCCTCGGCGTCAACGTGGGTTTCTGAGAGGACAGGATTCTTCGGCCTGCGGGCGGAAGGATCCTTTCTTGATTGCCCGATCCGGGTATTTCCCATACACAGGGGGAAGTACCCGGATTTTTTGCTTTTGGATCCAACCCGATGCCAACGACCCTCAGCGAACTCCCAGCACGCCCCAGCAACGAAGGCCAGATCGCGGACATGTTTGACCGCATCGCGCCGCGTTACGACTTTTTGAATGGCCTACTCAGCCTTCGCCAGGACCACCGCTGGCGCAACCGCATGGTAGCCCTGATTCCGTACAAGCCGGCTGGCAGCCTGCTCGACGTGGCAACGGGAACCGGTGACGTTGTTTTCACGGCCATGTCCAAACGCAAGGAATACACCTCATTCACTGGCGTCGACATTTCGGCCGAGATGCTTTCCCTCGCCGGCGCCAAGGCACGCGATCGCCAGGCCGGCAACGTGGTCGAGTTCCGCCAGATGAGCGCCGAGAAACTTGAGATCGGCGACGGATCTTGCGACTGCGTGACCATCTCGTTCGGCCTGCGCAACGTCGTTGACAAGGAAGCCGCCCTCGCCGAGTTCGCGCGCGTCCTGAAACCACGGGGCACGCTGCTCATCATGGAGTTCTTCACGCCTCGCTCGAACCTCATGGCGAAGTTGTTTGATTTCTATTTCCACAACGTGCTGCCAGTGATTGGCGGGATGTTCAGCGACAAGGCAGCCTACTCTTACCTTCCGCGCAGTGTCTCGGCGTTCTACTCGCCGGACCAGTTGCGCGGAGCCCTGTACCGCGCCGGTTTCCTTGTGAACCAGGAAGTCAGTTTCCTGTTCGGTGGCTGCAAGATCATTCAGGCACGACGCCTGGCATGACCGAAACGTCGGGCAAGGCGGCCTCGTCCGTCGGATCCGGCAGGTACATGCAAACATAGCCGTTGTTCACGGCAAACAGGTTACTGGTGTGCACCGGGACCTTCCCGCGCGAATCCGTCACCTGAACCTTGAGTCCCGTATCATCGCAAGTTGCCGCCAGGCTCCAGCGCCCCTGGTTCGCCGGAATGCGCGCCACGTTGGTCGCGCAAGGAAGATCGCACTTCACGACCGAGCGGACGACGTTACGCATGTCCTCCAGCGCGCCCCGGTCACGAACCTTGTTCTGCACGGAGATCTGCTGGGAGAAAACCTCGGCGATAACGAGAACCAGAATTCCCAGCAACCCGATGGCCACCATCACTTCAAGCAAACTGAAACCGGCCGTTCGCGCCGCCCTGGACCCAGCCCCGTAGAGCATGAACGATGACACGAGAGCCAGAAGTATCGCTGATCCGATCAGCGTTGCCGGAGCGCCAAAGTGCTCCGCCGCGAGACCGGAAAACATCGACCCGACTGGCAACAATCCAAAAATTCCAAGGTTGTAAATTCCCATGACCCGCCCCCTCATTTGATCGGACACACGGTCCTGGATGAAAACGTTGCTGAGATTCATGCACACCATGAGCGCCGCCCCGGCGACCGCGATCGAAACAAGAGATGCCGGCAACCAGTGGATCAACGCGAAGACAAAGAGGCAGACCGGCAATACCAGGGAACCGCGTCGCAAAGTCGTCATGCTGAACGTGGCATGTCCGACAGTGGCGAGCGTGATCGACGCGATCACGGAACCGACACCCCGACCAGATTGGAGGAGTCCGGCGGTCACGGCGTCGCCATGGAGGACATCGACGGCCCAAGCGGGAATCAGCGTGATGAAGGCGCTGCCAAAAATCGAGATGGCAACGATGTTGCCGAGGATTGTGCGGATCTCACGGTGACCGTGGACATATTTGAATCCCGCCCAGATCCCCTGCAGGATCGAACCTTGCGGCATGACTGCCTCGCGCCGCTCAAAGCGCATGGCCGACAAGCCCGCGATGATCGCGAGGAACGATGCCGCGTTGATGCCAAAACACCAGGCCGGACCCATGGCCGCGTAAACAATGCCGGCGATGGCAGGTCCGACGGCGGCACCCGTGTTGAACATGGCGGAGTTGAGGGCAATCGCGTTGCCGACATCTTTTTTCGGCACGAGATCGACAACAAAAGCCTGGCGCGCGGGCGCGTCAAAAGCGTTGGCGATACCGAGGCAGGCGCTGAGGACAATGATGTGCCACGGGCGGACAAGACCGGTTGCCGTCAACGCGGCAAGCGCAACAGCGCACAGCATCATCATGATCTGCGTGACGACCAAGAGGCGCCGTTTGGACATGCGGTCGGACACGGCGCCGCCATACATCATGAATAGCCATGGAGGCACACCCGACGCGAGGGCCACATAACCAAGCCATGCGGGTGAACGGGTCAATTGAAAGACGAGAAATCCCTGCGCCGTGCTCTGCATCCACGTGCCCATGAGCGAGACAATCTGCCCCGAGAACCACAGGCGGTAATTGCGATGTTTCAGCGCTTCAAATGTCCTGGCCATGATTCATTGTAACCCGCCCGGGGGCGGGAACAAAAAGGGCCACGCTCAACCGCAAATGGCCGCGATCAATTCGGGTTCAAGGGTGCCCGGCACAAAATCACCGATCGCGATAGGAACGAGCTTGAATCGCGAGCGGAAATGAACGCCTCGCATCTTCTCGAGCGGGCCCGCGTGGGCCGTGACTTTCGCGCGCACTTCAGACTCGGGCAAGTCGCCGGCGATGAAGGCATGCGAGGCTTCCAGGAACCGGTCGGATGATGCCTCGAACATGGTGGCGACCCACATTGGACCTTGGCGGACAGCGCGACGGTACTCGGCCTCGACACCGACCACGGCCAGGACGGACTTGCTGGACACCATGCGGTCCCATGTCCATCCAGCGGCCGCGAGAATCTGGTTCCGCGCGCGGTCGCAGTATTTCAAGTAGTTCGCGTTGTAGAGGACACCGCCCGCATCAAGGTCGTCGAAAGGGACATCAAATCGCGCGAAAAAAATCTGGCTGCGACGGGACATCACTGCGGCTCCCCCTTGAACACATATGAGTAGGGCAAGTGTCTGACACCCAGTTTACGGGCCAGGGCGGCTCCCTTGAAGCACGCCTGGCGAATGTCAAAATGCCTCAGGGTCTCCGCGGCGGCGGATTCATCGTCGTAAGCCGAAAGAAGCATCAGCGACTCGTCACGAGGCTTGCCACGCAGGGCTTCCAGGTCGTCCTTGCAGCTGCCGCACCAACTGGCGAAAAACTTCACCGTGACCGGCTTGCCAGGTTTCGAGAGCACCGTGTCGAGATCCCGCGAACTGATCGACGGACACGCGAACGCCGCGAGCAGCAGATTCGGGAGAAGGCGATGACGCTTTTGGCGCGGTGTTTTCATGCGCCTCATCGTAACACACTGGACCAGGCAACAGTCCATGACGTCGCCGTGATGGCGTTGCGGACGCGCCCGGCGATTCCCTGCCGCGCTACCGTCAGTTTGATATTTCCAGACGACGAAACTCCGCCATCCACGGAAGCAAAAGCGCCCGCTGACGACTGTTCTGATCCCGGGACGGGACTGCCATCCTGAAGCGCACGGTCACGCCGGTCCGTGGTCAGGCCCGCCGCGATCTTGAGCGGCCATGGTGGTCCGCCCGCGGACGGGATTTGCGCCATCGTCGTCAAAGAAGTCGTCGCGCGGTAAAGGCGTCCCGGTCGCAACAAGATGTCGTCGTGACGGGCAGGGACGGACTCCGTGACCACGAGGGCGAACCCCGGTTTGACGGGCAACATGCCCATCCAAAGGTCGACTCCGGCGCGCCATTCATCAAAGCCGGTGCCGAAGGCATCCAACAAGTTCGCGTCGGTCGCGTCGTGGATTGAAGTCGTGAACGACGGGCGCCAACCACCGAGAAGTTGAACCTGCGGCACGAAAGGTCGCGCCAGTTGCGGCATCATGAGGGTGTAACGGCCCGAGATCAGGGGATCGCCAATGCCTGACCGCGAAGCCTCGCCCCGCGTGTTGGTAACGAGGCCCCCGGACATGGTCACGAACGCGCGCCGGGACAGCGCGATTCCGGCGGCCATGGTCGTCGTCGCGCGACGATCCGGACCCGCCGAAGACAGGATTTCCCCTTCGGGGCCCGTCGACTGGAGCGTGGGCGTCAACGTCATGCCCGCGTATATTTTCAATGATTCAGCTGGAAAAAGAACGAGAGGATCATCCCCGCCACTGCCGCATGAGGCGCACGCCATGGCGCGGCCAGAGCCGAACGCCTGGAAAAAAGCAGGCGCCAGGACGAGGGCAAGGATTTGGCGGTGCCAGGATCTCATTGCCGCGGCACATCCACCGGGACAACAACGTTGTCAGTCACGCCGTCACTGAAAATCGCTATTTTCAGGTCCCACGGACCCGACATGACGAAATAAATGTTGCTGACACGCCAGGTGCGCCAGCTACCCGGATTGCCATCAACCGTCTCGATCACGGGGCGGACGTTGCCCGCACCGTGTCCGTGGATCGTCATCCACGGCGTGACCTGCACTTGTTGCGGCGGATTTTTCGCGTCATGACGCGGCGTGATAACAAGGCGGGCGACATTGTCGACCGTTCCGGCGCGGGGCCCGGTTTCCCAGTCCAGGCGGACTTCCCACGATCCATTGGCCGTGAGCCAGGCGCCGGGAATTTCGTCCGTTCGCGCCACGGGTGTTCCGCGATCCGTTCGGCCGCCACACGCGCTGAGGATCAACGCGACGACCAAGACCGCGAAAACCGGCGCCTTCACGTCAGCGAACCTCAAACGAGAACACGCCGGTGTCGTTGTTGTTGAGCCACAGGCGAACGTCCCAGTCGCCGCGCATCATGAAATTCAGGTTGCGAATCGCGGTGCACCCGCCAGCCTGAGGGAACAGGGCGACCGGAGAACTGCCGTGGCCCATGGACGACATCCAAAGATCGGCTTTCATCACCATGGCCTGGCGCGCGTTGCAAAACACAGCCTCCGTGGTGCTCGTCGTGATGACATCCTCATTGAACGAAAGTGTCCACGTGTCGCCGCCGCGGCTGGTCGTCGTAAAAGTCGCCGCGGACGCGCGGCCGGAAATTCCGGCAAACATTGCCGTCGCGAGCGCGACCAGAACAAGGGCTATTGAGATCAATTTACTGGGTTTGACGATGACGATACGGCTCATGGCAGGCCCCCTCCCCGACTCACCCCACGTCATACTCCCCGGCACACAGGGTCGCAATGGCGGACTTGTATTCAGCAAGACTGGAAACCGTCTGGTCGGGACCGGCCCCTTTGAACCATGTGATCTGGCGCTTGGCGTACTGGCGGGTCGCGACCGTGATCGCCCCGGCAAGATCCGCTGCGTGAGAGGCGACCTCCCGGTAACCGATCGCCTGCATGGGCTTGGCGTTCGCCGGACACCCGTCGGCCATAAGCGCCTGAACTTCCTCCCGTAACCCGGCCTTGAGCATCGCCTCGCAGCGGTCCGCGATGCGTTCGTGCAGGAGGGCCCGCTCGGGATTCAGGAATACCAGGAGGGTCCGCAAGCGCACGGGCGTCTGCTGCCCCGCGACGCCGCCCGGCCCGATCATGCCCGGCGACACGGGACCACCGGTAAGGCGACAAAGTTCAACCGCGCGCAGGATCCGGACCCGGTCGTTCGGGTGAAGCTGCGCCGCCCGGACCGGGTCAATCGCCTTCAACTCCTCAAACAGGGCAGCGGTCGTAACGGCTTCGAGTTCCTTGCGGAGGTCGTCGTCCCGGGGGAGGTTCTCGTCAAATCCTTGCCCGAAGAGCGCGCGCAAATATAACCCCGTGCCGCCGACAATCAGAGGCAGGGCGCCGCGACTTTTAATGTCCGCGAGGACCTTGCGTGCCTCGTCGGCGTATCTTCCCGCGTCGTAATCATCGCGCCACGTCACAACATCGATCATGTGATGCGGAAACTCCGCCATCTCGGCCGGTGATGGCTTGGCGGAGCCGATGTCAAATCCGCGGTACACTTGCACCGAATCGCAACTGACAATTTCGACGGGAATCTTGCGCCGGTCGCGCAGGCAACGGGCAAGTTGCAAGGCAAAGTCGCTCTTGCCGCTTGCCGT
>CAWUNT010000022.1:0-13948 GCA_963923405.1 uncultured bacterium
CTCCCCACCTCGTCTACGCCGAGAATCCCCCGCAAAATGAACCCAGGTCCCGTGGAGGCTGGGAAGTCTTGCGCTGGGCTTACGAGCATTGCCGTCGCCGGATCAAGGAACTCAGTCCCGACGTAATCCTCGTACACTCGCCGCATTGGCAGACCGTCGTCGGGCACCACGTTCTCGCGACTCCGCGCCTCGAGGGTCGCTCGGTGGACCCGATTTTTCCTCACTTGTTCCGTTATGACTACAGCATGGATGTCGATGTTGAGTTGGCTGGTGCTATTGTCGAGGAATGCCGTGACGCTGGCCTCGAGTCTCGAGCAATGCGCAATCCAAGATTCCGCGTGGATTACGGTACTATCGTTTCCCTGCACTTGTTGAATCCAGATTGGGATATCCCTGTGGTGGGGGTAAGTGCCAACAACAGTCCTTATTTTTACGATGACAAGGTAGGGCAGGAAGAGATGACAAGGCTTGGTCTCGCGACGGCGCGGGCGATAGCGAAAACTGGCCGCCGTGCTGTGCTCGTCGCCAGTAATTCATTGTCACACCTTCATTTCCCGGAAGAGCCAAATCCCGCCCTGCCCGAAGACATGTCGCGCGAACATGTCTTCTCACATCAGCAGTACGAATGGGACGTCCGGGTCATCAACCTCCTTCGCGAGGGGAATCTGGATGAGTTTTTCCGGATCTTGCCAGAGTTTTGCCTCGAGGCTTTCGCGGAAATCAAGGCCGGGGGCCTGACCTGGATGCTTGAGGCGATGGGGCGGCCATCATATGGGGCGAAGTTGTACGGATATGGAAACGTCATCGGCACCGGTAATGCCGTGATGGAATGGAGCCGGCCATGACGATTGTCGCCAGGGCGTTTGTTTCCGCGGAATCACAGTTGCAGCATCCTGATCTCAACTCCGGATACAGGAAACTTTCGGATGGCTACGCTGCCATTCAGCAGGAGTTTGCGAAGGCAGGGGTTGAGCGGATTGTTTACTGGAGCACGCGTTGGCTTTCGGTGCTGGGCCAGACTTTCCAGGCTGGCACAGATCTGTCCGGAATTCACGTTGACGAGAACTGGCATGACTCCGTTGAATTGCCGTTCAAATTCAACGTCGACCGGAAACTGGCCCTGGACCTTCGTGATGGAGCCGCTGCGGCTGGGTTTCCAGGTCAGTGTGTGGACTACCAGTCATTCCCGGTTGATACACCTACCATTGTCGCTGACCGTCTACTGAACCCCGGGAAGATCCCTGTGACCATGATTGCTTGCAATGTCTATTGCGATGCTACCAGAACCCGTGAATTGGCCATGAATCTTTCCCGGATTCTGGAGGCACGCAGAGAAAAGATTGCCGTCGTGGGTATCAGCCTTTTGACCACTTCGTTTCATACGGTCACGATCGACCTCCGCGAGGATTTCATCCGGGGGGAGAAGGAAAATGAATTCGTCGCAGACTTTGTCCGCAGGGTTACTACTGCGAATAATGACCAGTTGGCCTCTCTCTCTCGGGAAATGGCCGATAATGCGCGAGGCCTGCGTACCGACATGGGCCTCAAGGTGATGAGTTGGCTCGAAGGGACTTTTCCCTCCGGGCGTTTCGAACGCCCGTGGAAAGTCCTGGCGACGGGTCCATTGTATGGCGCGTCGGGAATAGCCGCTCTGCTTTAGTGCCATTGCCGCGCGATTTGCCCCGGTTTTTCTCAGCGGTAGTTCGGGCTGTATGGGCGCGGCAGTTCCCGGTAAACAGGATCGTAAGCCGATGGCCTCTTCTGCACCAGCAGGCCAGCGGCAACCATCCGTGGGTTCGCTATTCGACTGTCGTCGGAAACGGAGTAGATCTCTTCGTAAACCTTGAATGGGTGCCAGGTAAAGATCTGGTCCTCGCCCCATATTTCGCCATACAAAGAAGTGCGTGGATCCAATTGTCCCAGTGGACGGCCAGTCTGGTTGTGGCACCGAGAGCATGACGCTTCGTTGTTCTCCAGGAGACCGGCAATGTAGTGCTTCGGGACAATATGGAAATTCGCGAGCGTCCCCGGCGCGAAGCTGACCCTGTCACCATCCCGTTTCCACTCCACGTTCATGGCTGACTGGAATGTGGTGCCTGCGAGCAACTCGCGTATCAGGGCGTAGTCCTTCGTTTCCGGCAGGTTGTCGTAGTAACCATAGATGCTCGGTACGGCCCGCTCGTACGACTTGCTGTCAAGTTTTCCTGGCGTCAAAGTGGAATTATTCTCAAGGTGGTTGACCAGCTGGTTCAAGTCCGTGTTGGCCCAATTCGGGCGGCGCAGCTTGATGGCATCAGAGAGGTCGGTAGCGCGCGGGAATGGACGGAAGATGTCCGTGCGCCAACGGTCAATTTCGCGAACCCGCGACCTGATCTCGTGCACGTACCATTCAGAATTAACCCCATCTTCCTTCACCAGCAGCATTTCTCCAAACACGGTCCCGACCGGGAAGACCCAGTGCCAGTGGGAACCATTTCTCCACCATGCCACGGGCACAGGGCGCCCTTGGCTGTCACGCGGGGGACTCCAGAAGTAAACTGCTTCTGCGTTACCGTGATCAACCCTTCCTGCCCCGATGGAAAATGGATATTTGAAAGTTTGAAGCTCGAAATATTCTGTCAACGCGCGGATATCGGGACTGTCAGCGTTACTGCCGACGTCATACGCGACCCGGTTCGCGCGAAGCCCCTCTGGACCAGTTGGTGCCCCGAAGGAGTCCTGATAGGTAAAGACCATGGAGTCCTCGTCGTACCAGATGGTTTCGCCGCTGTGGATAATCGCGTTGATCTGCGGGTCCGCTACCTGAGGAAGGTTACGAAGGTAAGCCGCAAGGTCGCGATAGTCGATCAGCTGCAAGTCATTGGCCGGGGGAGTTCCGTCCGGGTACTGGGTAAAGTTCAAGCAGCTCGCGAAATTTTGTCCAAACGATTTAACCTGGGCGCCTGTCTCCAGGTTCATTGCCTGGTAGCCGTATCCTTTTTCGACACAGGCGATTCCGTTGCGTGCTGCGCGGCGCGACATCTCGCAGTACGCGATGTGACCAGAGGAGAACGAGCCGACCTTGATTTCCCCCCTGCGAGGCGATTTGTAGGTCAAGTCACCGACCAGCATGGATCCGGGCCTGCGATGGCAGACCAATTGTTGGCGGGTCCCGTCCTTGACGACCAGGTCGCCGGCGTCTACTGGGTCCGGGATTCTCACAGGGTCGTCATTAAAAAGTCGGCTGAAATTTCGATTCAAGGGAACACAAGATGCCATGCTGCTGAACACGACAGCGTTACAGACAATCCAGAACGCTCGATACAGTCGATGACCAGCCATCCAGGCCTCCCATTTGAAATCGATTGACGTGACGTCCAGAAAATCTGCAAAAAATGCACCACTGATTTTGGTGGTTTTAAAGACGTCGGGCTTCATTTTATGACAGTAAAAACAGGCAGATAGAGAGATGACCTCCCGACTGTTGTTGTAAACCTGGCAGACAGTGATCAGGGTCTCGACAAGGGGCTGAACGTGATTTCCGCTGCTTAGACCGGGAACATTTATTGCAGCCTCAGTTGCAAGACTGAAGGCATACATTCCGCTGCAACATTTGAATCGTCGGGAGGATCTCCAGGTGTTCATCCGTACTACGCTTGTCTTGATTTCTGTTTCGGGACTGATTGCCTGTCGGATGCCCGGGAATAGTTTCCTGCGCTCGGATGAAACACCCGTCGCGATACCACCGTCGGAAGACGAACTGGCCGCGTTGGAGACAACCGGCTATCAGAGTTTCGCCTATTACGAGGGGTTGAGTTCGTCTGAGTTGCGCTCAGGATCAAGGACGGATGGCACGTCCTCAGGCATGCCCTGTATATCTAAGGCGGAAATTGCCCGCGGTCAGGACACATTGCACAAATTCTGGCATGGTCACGACAACGAACTCCATATGTTTACTCTGACGCGCGATCAATATGACGTCCTTCTTTCCGGCAAACCAGTCCAGGTATACACATCAGTAAACGATGGGCATCGCCACGCGCTGGTCATCGATCCACGCAAGACATGCCGTCCTCCAGCGCCAGAGCGTCGTGTCGATGATTCCGGCATCCAGTCTGGTCAATCTCACTTTCAGTGCAAAAAGCTGGGCGCGAATTCCTACAGGCCGTATTACTTGAAGTGGGATACGGCTACAGCCTCTTACATTGACTACAGCACGAGGCCGAACGGGCTTCTCGGCGCCTCGGCAATGGCCTCAGAAGCAGAATGCGAGAGGGCCCTCGAAAACGCGAATCACGAATTCGGCGTCATTTGCAGTGCGACGGGCATCGGATGGAAGCCAACCCTGTATACCGGCACGGTTCCTGGTCGAGCCGACTATGGTTATCTTGGTGGTTCTTCAATGCAAAGGTTTGACGACTGCTTGCTGGCTGTAAAGAACTCCAGCGCAAAAGGAGTTTGCTTCTGGGGCGGTGTTGGTCCCTATTACATCAGCCCGATCGATCGTGCCGACACGATTAGCCGCCCCTTCGACCGCCTGGAAGACTGCATTCAACAAACCAGATAAGCGCGATCAGACCCTGCGCGTCAATCCACCGTCCACGGCAATCTGTTGGCCGGTTATGTAGCTGGCCTGGGTCGACGCGAGGAAGGTCACGAGGCCAGCCAGCTCTTCCGGGCGTCCCATGCGTCCGGCCGGAATTTCCCGCGCGGTCTTTTCCATCTCTACTTGCAGAGTTGACCCTTCGCGCTCTGCCTTTGCCGCGCGGAGCGACTCAATGCGCGCCGTGTGAATGACGCCTGGCAATACCGTGTTCACCGTAACGTTATCGCGCGCGACTTCCCGGGCGAGAGTTTTGGAAAAAGCCGTGACAGCCGAGCGCATGGATGATGATACCGCCAGGTGATCGATTGGTTCGATGACGCTTGTGGATGTAATCGTGATGATCCTTCCCCATTTTTTTTCACGCATGGCCGGTAGTAGAGTTTGTGTGAGCGACGCCGTACTCATGAATAGTTGTTCAAATCCGGATCGCCATGCCTCGGCCGATGTGGCGGCGGCAGTCGATGGTGCTGGACCTCCGACGTTGTTGACCAGGATCTCGACCGGACCGGATTCCTTTTTCAGGTGTCCGGTCAGCATCGCCACACCAGCGGACGTCGACAAGTCGCACGCAAAAGTCGCTGGGGCCTTACCGGTCAGAGATGAGATTTTTTGCGCGGCTTCGGCAAGTTTTTCTTGGGAGCGGGAAACGATCATGACGTCGGCTCCCTCGCGGCAAAGAGCCTCCGCTACCGCAAAACCGAGGCCGGACGAACCTCCGCAAACGAGCGCTTTCTTGCCTGTCAGTCCCAGGTTCATGATCTCAAACCCCCGCAACTGTGATCGTTTTGTACTCGGAAAAGAAATCAAGGCTCCACCGGCCGCCTTCACGGCCGATTCCACTGCGCTTCATTCCGCCAAAGGCGGTGTGCAGATCACGGATAAACCAACCGTTGATCCATACCATGCCCATTTGGACCGATCGCGCGAACTTCTGTGCCCGTGCGCTATCTCGCGTGTAAACGCTGCAGGACAAACCGTATGGGACACCGCTTGTGAGGGCGATGGCTTCTTCCATGTTTTTGAAGGTCTGGACGGTCAGCACCGGACCGAAAATCTCTTCCTGTATAAGGCGCGAATCCTGCGGGACACCAGCGATCACGGTGGGTTCATAGAATGCGCCGTTTACCAGATTCGCGGGCAACCCGGCCGGGATTTTGCCTCCGCAGAGGATCTCACCGACGCCTTTGGAGCGCGCATGATCGACAAATCCAGACACCTTGTCCCGATGGTCGTTGGCGATGAGGGCGCCCATGGTAGTTGCGTCATCAAGAGGGTCACCAATTTTGATTTCTTTGATGCTTGCCAGGAGTCGGTCGATCACCTGTGCCGCAATTTTTTCATGGACGATGAGTCGCGATCCAGCGAGGCAAATCTGTCCCTGGTTCCGGAATGCCGCGCGGCAAGCCGTCGGTACGGCCAAGTCGAGGTCAGCGTCGTCGAAAATCACGCTGGCGCCCTTGCCGCCCAGTTCAAAAGACAATTTTTTCAGTCCATCTGCGGCATCGCGCATGATGGCTGATCCGGTGGTAGTCTCTCCCGTAAACGAGATCGCCTTCACTCCGGGGTGACGGACGAGTGCCTCGCCGGCGCTTTTTGCGCCAAAACCGTGGACGACGTTCACGACCCCTTCAGGGATTCCCGCCTCGGCAAGAAGTTCACACAATAGTGTCGCGGAAAGTGGAGTGAGTTCTGCCGGTTTCAGGATGATGGTGTTGCCCTGCGCCAGAGCCGGGGCAAGTTTCCATGTGGCAAGGTACAGAGGCAGGTTCCACGGAGTGATCAGTCCGGTGACTCCAAGAGGCTCGCGAATACTCGTATGCTGGGATCCGTCTTCTCCCGTCCAAGTTTCAAAACTCTGGTGCGCGGCCAATTCCGCGAAAAAGTGAAAGTTCTTGGCCGATCGCGGGATGTCTCCGTTGAGGGTCTCGGAGTAAGGCTTTCCGGAATCCAGGGCTTCCGCAAGCGCAAGCGTCTCGACATTGGCTTCGATCAAGTCTCCGACGCGGCGCAGGATCCTCGCCCGGTCCTGGGACGAGGTGCGACCCCACGGGCCTTGGGCTGCTCTCTCAGCTGCCTTTACAGCCAGGTCGACCTCATGCGCGCCACCGGTTGCGACTTCAAACCAGCTTTCGTTGTAAGCTGGCAGCACTTTCTTGAAGGCTTCGCCACTGGCGCTGTCCACATGACGACCATCAATGAAATGGCGGCAACGGTCCGGAAGGACCTGCGTCCGCAGAAATTGTTTGCGGTCACCTTTGTCGTGCTGACAGGTTTGTCCGTTTTTGGAGCCCGATCCCATGTCATTCTCCCTGATGGCTCATCCCGCATGGCGGGGTCGTGATTACAATTTCGGCGCGGCAGCGATTGCTTTCATCTCGACGAAGTTCAACCCAGGCAACTGGCGAACCGCTACGGTGGTGCGAGTCGGCGTCGCCTGACCTTCAAAAAACTTGTTCCAGACTTCGTTCATGGCGTCGAAATCCTTCATGTCGGTGAGGAAGACATTGACGTCGACGATGTGACTTCGGTCACAGCCTTCTGCTTTCAGTGCTCTTTCGATGTTGGTCAGGACGCCCAGCGCTTGGGCGCGGATGTCGTAAGAGGCCACGGTCCCATCCGTATTCAAGGTCAATCCGGCATAGGTGTTGGTCTGGGGATCCCGGCATCCCTGACCAGCCACAAAAATCAGGCCGCCGGCCCTTTTTGTATGGACGTAACTGGCCAACGGTCTTGTCAATTGGGACATGAAGAACCCCCCTGTTTTTCCGGTACGTTATCCATCAGGAACAGGTCTTGACTAACACGGCATCAGATCACGGGCCAGAGCCTCTTCGAGGGTTGCCACGTGGTTCAGGGCTTCTTCCGGCGTGATTATCGTGAACTGAACCAGTTCCGCCGGCATAAGCCAGGCCAGTTGGCGCAGACCGTGGAAGGCGACTGTCGCAATCCTCCGGTAACCCCCCGTTATTGGACCATCCGGCCCTACAATGACAGGATCCCCGGAGGGCGGCAGCTGGATGGCTCCGTAAGTCATTGGTTCAGCGGGAGTTTCCCGTCCGCCATTGATTTTTTGCGGTGCCTGGCAGCGGATTCCACGCCGGTCTGACGCGGGTAGAACTTTGAAGGTCCGCGCCGTAAATTCAACTTCCGCGTCTACCCAAGACAGCGGGATTTCCTTCTTGGCCTGGATTCGGAGCGGGCTTTCTTTCCGCAGGCGCAACGAGGGTGCTCGATCGTCCGCCGATCTCGCAGCGAAATAAATCCGGCTGGTTCCGCCCATGCGTCGCAGGTCGATCGTGTCACCAGCCGGCACTGGAATTGATTCCCAGACAGGCATGTTCAGTTGGCCTTCCGGTGCTGCCAGTGCGATGACGATGTCCTGGTTGGCCTTGAGAACAGGCCCGGTGAGTGTGCATTCCGTAACGGGGATCAGCGGTCCTGATTCTGACAATCCAAGGACCCGGTTCAGCAGGATGGTTGCATAAGGATCCATGGGAACGCGCTGAGTCACCATGGCGGCAGCAGGCTTTATGATCTCAAACAAACTCAACGAGGTCTCCCGGTTGCCAGACGCCCGCGCCTGTTTCTGGATCCAGGAACGACACAGTCGTTTTTCCGATCAGGTTCCATCCGCCGGGCCCTTCCTTCGGGTAGATCCCGCAGTAGGTACCACCCAGCGCGACTGATCCTGCCGGGACTTTCGCGCGGGGATTTTGATGGCGTGGGGCAACGATGACCGGAGATCCTGGCTGGGGCTCGAGATATGCGAAACCTGGCTGGAACCCGCAAAAGGCAACGAACCAAGTGGTTTCCCGGTGGCGTCGGACGATTTCTTCCGCGGTGCATTGATTCAGTTGCGCGAGGCGTTCGAGGTCATGCGCCATCATCGGATCATGCCCGTATTGAACAGGTACGCTGAATTTTGACGGCGCGCCGGTCCCGGCCTGGTCATTTTGGGGTTCGTGGACGCGTATATCCGTGACCCATGCCTCCGCCTCGCGCTCCAGTGTCGAAGGCTGTTTCAGAAGCTTTTGAGCGCGCGGATCCCACAGGAAATGAATCGCATTGGCCCCTTGGGTTACAAAGGCCATCATCGGTCCAGGACGTCCGGAGATTTGCCGGCGCAGGTCTGCCGTCATGGCACCGTCCGGCAGGATGAGTCGCAACTCACGCTCGGACAGCCATTGAATTTTCATCGCATTGATTTCCTGCTTCATCTGTTGCGGCGCCTTCGGTTAGATACATTCTCTAACCTATGCTGAAACAGAAGCCTTTAAAAATTGATTTCTATGATCGTCCAACCCTTGATGTGGCGCGGGACCTGATCGGTTGCACGATTGTCAGGCAAACAGATGCGGGGGTTTTAAAGGCGCGTATCGTGGAGACCGAGGCCTACGTTGGGGAGGGCGACAAGGCCTGCCATGCCTCCAAGGGTATGACTCCAAGGACCAGAGTCATGTTTGGGTCCGCGGGTGTGGCCTACGTTTATCTGATTTATGGGATGTACCACTGCCTTAATTTCGTGACCGAGCGCGAGGGCTTTCCTGCGGCGGTTCTGATTCGCGGGCTGGAGCCGGTCGCAGGATTCGACGCGGTCTTGAGGGGCATGACGCCGGCAAAAAAAAAGATGTATTTGAACGGACCAGGTCGCCTGTGTCGCGCTCTCGGGATCACCCGTGAACTCAACGGTCTTGATGTTACGTGTGACGGCCCCCTTTTTGTCCTGTCGCGTGAAAAAGATCCCGGGACAATCATTCAGACTCCCCGTATCGGCGTCGACTACGCTGGCGAGGATGCCCTGCTCCCCTGGCGCTTCGTCTCCAAGTCATTTTGAGACCAGCGTCATTCTGAGCCGAGCGTCATTCTGAGCCGAAGGCGAAGAATCCTCTCCGAACACATGAATAAAAAAACCCCGGCTTGCGCCGGGGTTTCTCTTTCGCGATGTCCGCTTCTTTTAGAAGTGAGCGGTTGCGCCAAGGCCGAGTTCGCCTTCCGAGCCGGACTTTTCCGTGCCAGCCGTGTTGGTGAACTTGCCAGAGGTCATGCGGTAAGCAACATACGGGGTCCAGTTGTCGCCGAAGTTCTTGAACGAAGAACCGACGCTGATCTGGGTCGCGTTGTCATCCCACTTGCCGGTCGTGTTGGTCTTGGTCTCCGTTCCGCCGCTGACATCTTTGTCGGTACGGTTGAAGGAGTTGAACCACAGGAACGGAACCATGGAACCCATGTCCTGCTCGGCGCGGAGCGTCATGTTGTTGTAGACGGTGGCCTTGTCAGAGGTACCGACTTTCTGGAATGCCGAGTTCGCGCCGTAGTCGAACGTCACAGCGGTCGCGCCGAAGCTCGCGCGAGCCCCTACGTTCCAGAAGCTCGAGTGGTTGAGGTCGTACTGACCATACTGGATCATCGGCTTGATGGAGCCGAACTCACCAGCGTACTCGAGGATCGCAGCCGGCTGCTTGTGTGACGTGTTGTAGTTTGCTTCCTGCACAGTCGTCGTCGCGGCGTCGTCGATGATGTCATTGACGAGCTGAACCGTGATGTTGTGGCTGGAATTCGGCATGTAGTGCAGGCTCATGCTCGAAGCGTTGCGATCGAATGCGAGTGACTGGATACGGTCGCCCCAAACGTTGTTGAAGCTGTTGTCCCAGTTGCTGTAACCGCCCTGACGGACGTAGTCACGGCCCATGGAAACGCTGACCATGTCAGACGCTTTCCAGTTGGCGACAGCGACGTCCAGCATGGAGTGGAGGTCCGTCGTGTTGAAGCGAACGTTGAGGCTGGTGCGGTCGTTCAGCTTGCCTTTGAAGCCGAACTTGACGTCGTCGACACCGAGAACGGTCGTCGAGGAAGCCTTTCCGTCTTCTTCGATCTTGGCCAAGCCGTCGTCGTTGTAGGTCAATTCCGAGCGGAATTCACCGTAGACGTCGAACTTGGCGCCAGCGTTTGTTTCACCCATGGCAGAGGTCGCAACGGCAACGCCAGCCACAGAAGCCATAATGTTACGGATGTTCTTTACAAGCACAGTATAACCCTCCAAGAAAATTTAGGACCTATGCTTTATAAAAAAGTCTAAATCATTCGTTATCGAATTCCAAGAGTTACAGTTGAGCTTGCTAATTTGGTAAAAATTTGAAGCGGCGAGAGTGCTGCTTAAAATTTCACCCTTCGATTCTTTCAATCCTGAACAAGCCCTTCTTGTTGATAACGAGCCGGATGCTTTCAAATGTCGATCGTTCCGGGCCTTTGGCGCGTCCGATCTGCGAGTATTTGAGGATCAGGTCAAGGTGATAGACCTTGGGCATCTTCATTTCGACAAGCCGCCCCTCCGTGTCCAACATTTCAGTGCCATGCAAGGGATCGTCCAACTTGCCGAGGAATGCCTCGATATTCAGGCGAAGGATGTCGTGAACTGCCCGCAGAGGGTAGGTATGGCTGCGCAGGATATTCGCATTCAAATCGATCAATTTTCTGTAATGGATGGCCTCGCCGGCGTCTTCCTCCGACGTCAGCCCTTCCGGATCAAAATTTCCACGCAGTCCTCGAATTTCGGCAGGAAGCTTGTCAGGGTGGACAAAGCGTGTGAATTCCGAGATCGAGCCGAGGACCCAACGTTCGCCGGCGGAATTTGTGTAAAGGATGCGTTCACTGTTGTCCGGGATCGTGCGAAGCAGGCTGGACCGGAAGTAGCTCCTGCCCAGTTCCTTGATACGGTCTTTGAGCACGTATGCGAGTATCAGTGCGACCACGATGACCATGGTGCCGCTGCCAAGCGAATTAAACGGGCTGTTCGGTTGTGAAGCTGCCTTGATCCTTATAAGGATTTCCGTGCTGACAGCCCAGAATGCAGCCACTCCAGCGGCAACCATTGCCCCCAGTTGCTGCTGAAAAGTAAAAAGTGGCCTGGTTCGGACGTCAAGGTACAGGACTTGCCATACGCGCCGCTTCAGGACCCCGCGGCGGTATACGTAGCGTTCTACCGTGAGGTCGTCGCTCGCCCGCGTGATCCATCCGTAAGATTTACGGAGGCTGTACCAGTGGTCAAAACGAGCATAGGCTCCCAGCTTCCGTTCCAGTCCATCGAGCTGCGGAATTTCTTCCCTTTTTTGCAGGGTGCTGAGTGTTTTTGAGAGTTTGGTAAGTCCGTCCCGGATGCGGTACGTGCAGTACTCGTCGACAACTTTCAATTCCCGGTGGACGCGATCCTGGCCATCATGGTCGATCCTTTCGGCGTGCTCAATCAGCCGGCGCCATGTACGCATGATCGCGTGAATGCGGTCCAGGAAATGCGCCGTGTCCAGACAGGCAAGCTCGACCTCGCCCATGCATGGATCCGTTCGCTCACGCAGGTACCTTTTGACTGCCTTCCTTATTCGTTTCGACCTGCGCTCCACCCGCCTGAGGTAATATCCGGCCAGAGCGCAAGCGAACATCCGGGCTTCCGCGACCACCTCCCGCTCAGGAATGGTTCGTCTGCCCTCTCCTGTTTCCTGCAGGTACTTGGCGATGATCTTGACAGGAGATCTGCCTTCACTGGCCTCGTCTCCAATCAGTTGACCGAAAGTCAATCGAGGTTCGCGCAGGCGGATCAGCGGGCGCAGGTCTCCGTAGAACCTTTCCTTGGGATAAGTGGCCGGGTTGATTCCCATCTGCCTCGGAAAGAAAATATAGGCCTCTACCTGGTACCGGAGATTTTGGCGCGCGAAGTGTTTGCGCGGGAGAAGTGGATAGTCGAATACGGTTTCCAGCTGCGACCGGTCGTGAACCGCGATGGAAGATTTGATGAAGGCACCCTGGTCGTCAGGGCGTAACCTTCTTTTTTTCCCGGGATGGCCGGGTAACGTTTCTGGATTGTCATCCGTTTGGGGGGATTGGTCGTCGGAGCGAGGGTTGTTGACAGCTTTGAGTTTGCTAAATCCCATCCTGTTCCCAGCCTCTTGAGCCGCTGTTTTCGACGTGCTTGCGGCCGGTGTCGGTCAGATATCGACCGCGCGGCCCACGCGCCAGAAACCCCCGGTGTACCAGATAAGGTTCGTAAACCTCTTCCAGGGTGCTGCGATCCTCATTCAGCGTCGCAGCGAGGGTCTCGATCCCAACAGGGCCGCCATCATATTGATGATACACCGTTTTGAGGATCAGGCGGTCAACACGATCCAGCCCGCATGGGTCCATGCCCTGTCTGAGTAATGCGTCTCCGGCGATCTGGCTGGTGACCAAGCCTGAGCCGTGCACTTCCGCGAAATCCCAAACCCGGCGAAGCAGGCGGTTTGCGAGGCGCGGAGTCCCGCGTGACCGGCTGGCGATCTCCATTGCGCCAGCCTCTTCAATCTGCATGCCAAGGATGCGGGCGCTGCGTCGCAGGATGCTGCAAAGGGCATTCTCTGAGTAGAATTCCAGCCGCTCTTGAATGCCAAAACGACCAAGAAGTGGGCGTGAAAGCAGTGACACACGCGTAGTTGCGCCTGCCAAAGTGAATGGAGCGACATCCATGCGGACGGTGCGGGCTGAGGGGCCCTGACCGATCATCATGTCGATCGCAAAATCCTCCATGGCTGAATAGAGGATCTCTTCCACCTTGATTGAAAGCCGGTGAATTTCATCGATGAACAGAAGGGTTCCTGGTTGCAGGCTGCTGAGGATCCCAGCGAGATCACCCGGCTTGTCAATTGCCGGTCCGCTGGTGCTGACAAAGGGCACACCCAGCTCGTTCGCGACAATTTGGGCAAGGGTAGTCTTACCCAGCCCCGGCGGTCCATGGAGAAGAAGATGGTCAAGTGGTTCGCCACGACGTTTCGCGGCGGAGACGTAGATGCGGAGGTTCTCTTTTACGGACTCTTGCCCCGGGTAATCATCGAAGTTTTGGGGGCGGATGCCAGGCGCCAGGTTGTCAACGCGATCGTCCTCGTCGCGCTTGGTGACAGAGGCCAGTCGCTCGATCTGAACCTGGTCCCTCGATGCTGAACCGACCAGTGAACGTTCACCTCTGTTTTCCATTTTATTACCATCCTCTGAGTTCGGCGAGGGCTCCCCGGATCAGCGCGGTCAATCCATCCTTGCCGGTGAAAGTTGCCGAGCCAACCTGGTCTTTCCAGACCTTGCCGATCGCTTGAGTGACATCTTTATCTTTGAAACCCAGGTTTTCAAGTGCGGACTGGGCGTCCGCAAGAAGTTGGCCGTCAGTATCCACGGACGGTTCCGCCGCTGAAAAAATGTCCGTGGGTGTCTGCGTACGAGACATTCCGGTCGCGCCGCTGCGCGCCGCTGCGAGGGCTGCAGGTCTGGATTTCAGGTGTTTTTCAACCTTTGGCTTGAGTTCGACTGCGAGACGTTCAGCCAATCTTTTTCCAACTCCCGGCACCGATT
>CAWUNT010000023.1:0-13862 GCA_963923405.1 uncultured bacterium
GGGATCAACCCCTGGTACACGCCGGACGAGATCGGCCTGCAGATGAACAAGCCGCGTTACGAGGCCATGAACAAGTTTTTCTCGCGCATCGGGCCATTTGGGCCGCGCATGATGCGCCAGACCTGCACGATTCAAGTGAACCTGGACTTCGGGGCGACCGGGGACGAAATGGCGCGGCGGTACGCGTTGAGTTTGATGCTGGCGCCATTTGCCGGGGCGATGTTCGCGAATTCGCCGGTGGTCGACGGTAAAGAGACGGGGGACAAGGGTTTCCGGTCGCGGGTGTGGCTGAACCTGGATCCGTCGCGGACCGGGGCGCGCAGTCCGGAGGGGATCCTGCGGCGCCTCGATAAAGACTCATGTGTCGAATATTACTGGGACTTTGTGCGGTCGGCGAAGGTCGTCTTCGTCGAGGCGGCGGGGTATGCCGTGCCGGACAACGGGTTGACCTGGGATCAGTGGATGGCGGGGCCGTGGATGGGTGTGAGTCCCGACATGGCGGCCTTTGAGACGCATTTGTCGTTGCTGTTCCCGGAAGTGCGTCCCCGGGGATTTCTGGAACTGCGGTCGGTGGACTGCCAGGCGACCCCCTGGATGGCGGCGCCGGCGGCGTTTTGGACGGGGTTGATTTACGACGCCCGGGCCCGGGACGAGGCGATTTCGGTTCTGGAGCCATTTCAGGGGCAGATCGAGATGCTTTTGCATAAAGTCCCGGAAGGGTTTAAAAACTTGGAACTGGCAACGACGAGCGCGCGCCTCATGGAGATCGCGATCGAGGGGCTGGACCGGTTGCCGGATTGTTTCCGCGGCGCCGAGTCGGACCTGGTGCTCCGGAGATTCTACGAGCACTTCACCGCGCGGCGGCGTGTGCCGGCGGACGATCTTCTGGACGCCATTCATCAGAGGGATCTGGGGCTCGGAACTTTCGCCGGACTGGAACGAAAGTGGATTGAGATCGCGAGCGGGCGCAAGAAAACCATGTGATGACAACCGGGCAAACGGGATTTGATACCGGACAAGATACAGGATTGGATCATGCAAGACAGTCATGAGCATCGCGAAGAGGACAGCAGCACCGGCATGGAAACGGACGCGGAAATGGGAATGTCAGGTCCGGCGGATCTGGACGAAGGGTACGGATCTCCCCACAGTGGCAACGAATACGAGCAAGTGAAGACTGGCGAGGAACTGCAGAGCTACGTCAGTGAAGTCGCCGACACGGTGCGCAGCGGCCTTGACCAGAGCATCGCGATCCTGACGCCCTGGTTCTTCAGCAACATGCCGAGCATCTATTACCAGACGACTCCGCGCGCGGAGAAAGTCCGCCACTTGTCGGGCATCATCTCGGGCCATATTTTTGAGACGAAGCAGACTCTTGAACTGTGGGATCGCGACCGGACCAAAGTGACTTATATCGGGCCGGGCAGCGAGACGGACACGTTGTTCGACCTTGCGCGCCGTTTGAGCCAGAACCCCGTCAAGATGGGATCGATCTATTTCTCGCACGACCGTTTGCTTTGCCTGTCGTCATTCTTCTCGAGCGGATTTGTCCCGGTTGATACCGACATCCAGAAGGCGGCCGACAAGATTGCCGTCGCGAGGCGTGACATCCTGGTGGAATTCCCGGGGGAGGACGAAGAGGTTGACGAGTACTTGAAGCATCTCGACAACGACTTCGTCATGTACGCGACGCCCGCGCGGTTGCAACTGACATACCGCATGGTGCGCCACATGAAGACGCATGAGGGGGCGCACACGTTCATCCAGATGTCGCCTGACGCGACGTCGGCCCGCATCACGATCGGCATGAAGAATGTCAACGTGCCGGAGACGATGGAGCAGATCTTCCTGCTGATGCAGCGTTACGAGTTCCAGATGGTGCGGTCGTTCGTCGTGAAGTTCGATCAAGGGTACGACGAACCGATCACGGTCATCCATTTCATCATCAATCCCGTCAACGGCAACCAGATCGACTCGAAATCGGTGCCACTCATAAAGTTCAACAAGGCGCTGCGTACTCTGGGCTGGGTGGACGCCGACGAATACTCGTCGTTGATGCAGCAGCCGTTCAACGTCTCGATCAACGGCGTCAACTTGATCCGCGGGATCGCGTGTTTCGTCCATGTGATGCTGGGCAAGCAAAACGCGTGGTATTACTCGCAGTACAAGATCCGCGAGACGTTGTTCAAGTATCCGGAGATCACTGTCGGCCTGGTTGACTTGTTCCGCCTCCGGTTTGATCCCATGCAGGGAGCGGAGCGTGAGAAGTCGTACGAGGCGGCACGCATTGGCCTCGTGAAGAAAGTGGGCGATCTTCTGGACGAGGTCGAACGCACGATTTTCCAGGAAGCGCTGAAGTTCATCGGGGCGACGCTGAAGACAAACTACTTCATGCCGACCAAGACGGGGCTCGCGTTCCGGTTGTCGCCGGATGTGCTGGACCCGAAGTTCTACCCGGAAAAACCGTTCGGGATTTTCTTCATCATCGGGCACGCGTACCGGTTCTTCCATGTGCGCTGGAAAGACATCGCGCGCGGCGGCCTGCGGGTCGTCATGCCGCGCAACACGACCGAGCACGATTACTCGCTGGCCGGGCTGTTCGATGAGGTTTACGGACTGAGTCACGCGCAGCAATTGAAAAACAAGGACATCCCCGAAGGCGGGTCGAAGGCCGTGTTGTTGCTGAAACCAGGCGCGCACCGCCAGCAGGCCGTTCGTGGCGCGGTCAACGCGTTGCTGGACTTGCTCGTCACTACCGACGAGTCGCACGAGGCCAGCGCGGCGCAGCAAGTTTCTTACTATGACAAGGACGAGATCATTTATCTGGGTCCGGACGAGAACATCACGAACGACCTGATCGAGTGGATCCCGGAACAGGCCGAGCGGCGCGGTTATCCGTACGCGGCGGCATTCATGTCGTCCAAGCCGGGCGCGGGGATCAACCACAAGGAATACGGCGTGACCTCGGAAGGCGTGAATGTCTTCGTGGAAAATGCCCTGAAATTCGTCGGCATCGACCCGCGCGCGCAGAAGTTCACGGTCAAGATCACGGGCGGTCCGGACGGGGACGTGGCCGGCAACGAACTCAAGATCCTGCACCGTGAGTACGGCGAGAACGCGCGCGTCGTCGCGATCGCCGATGGATTCGGCGCGGCGTATGATCCGGACGGGTTGAACTGGAAGGAACTTCTGCGCCTTTTCAAGGGCGGGCTGGCGATTCCGGAGTTCTCGGCAAAGTTGCTGACGGGTAAGGGGGCTTTCGTCGTGAAGGCCGACACGCCTGAGAATGTCCGCCGTCGCAACGAGTTGTACGCGACCGTAAACGCGGACATCTTCATCCCGGCAGGTGGACGCCCGTACACGGTCAACGACAAGAACTGGACCGGGATGCTCGGCGCCGATGGCAAGCCGACCATGAAGGCGATTGTCGAGGGCGCGAATATCTTCTTTACGGGACCGGCGCGCAAACTGTTGCAAGAGGCCGGCGTCGTTATCGTCAAGGATTCGACGGCGAACAAGTGCGGTGTCATTTGCTCGTCCTACGAGATCATCGCGTCGCTGGTGCTGAGCCAGGACGAATTCCTCGCGATCAAGGAAACATACGTCAACCAGGTCATCGACATCCTGCGCCAGAAGGCGGATCTCGAGGCCAAGTTGCTGTTCCGCGAGTACGCGCGTCCCGGCAACACGAGAACCCTCGTTGAGCTGTCGATGGACATCTCGCGCGAAATCAACGTCGTGACGGACGCGTTGCTGGACGAGATCACGGCGCGCGAGAAGGAAGTGCTGGCGGATCCGTTCTTCCAGTCACTGGTCTTGAAGCATTGCCCGCCGATCCTTCGCGAGAAGTACCGTGACCGCGTTCTCGAGAAACTGCCGGCGCCGCACCGGGTGGCTGTGCTGGCGGCCTTCATCGCGAGTTACATCGTGTACCGCGAGGGCCTGGGTTGGCTGGAGAGGATTCCGCCGAAGGGGCGTTACAAGGCTTGCATCACATACATGAAGCAAGACCTGTTGACCGAGTCCTTGATCTCGACGGTCGAGGGATCGGCCATCGCGAACAAGGAAAAGATCGCGGCGATTTTGCGCATGAGCGCGGCGCGTGACCTGACGATCCTGGAGCTCGAAGGGCGCTGAAAAAGCGCGCTATTCGCGGTTCTGGATGCTTTGCTCGGCGTAACGCGCGCACGGAAGAAGGGTCTCGGCCTGCGCCGGATCGTGCTCGGCGAGTTCGCGAAGGCGGATCGCGTGGTCGCGCGGCAGCGGGCAAAGGTAACGGTACTGCGGGCAACTTGATTTGAAATCCAGGCGGAGGGGACGAGTGACCTCCGCCTGCTTTTTTTTGCCGGCGACGCGGACGATGTCGAACACGGCCGATACTTCATCGCGGCTGGCTTGCTCGGCCTTGCGGGCCTGGGCGGCGTCCTCCCTGGCCTTGGCAAGGACGGACTTCATTTCCGTGTCCTGGTTCTCGAGGGTCCGGACAAGTCCCGTCTTGGTATCGATTTTTTGGGCGAGGTCGAGGTCGTAGTTTGACCCGGCGAGTTTCCCGCGCATCGTGGTGAGGGTCTTGTTTTCCTGGGCCAGGTTGGTCTCGAGGGCCTTTTTCTTGGTCTCGATCCCCTTCAGCAGCAAGGCCGTCTGGTTCATCTGGTCCCAGGCGTTCAGGTAAATGCCAGAGGCCGCCTTGCGGCAGGATTCGCGCAGGTTGATGTCCCGGGTGGACTCGCGGTCCTCGATGGCCTGGCCTTTTTCCGGGTGGGGATGCACGGCGCGGCGCCGGGCGGCGAGGGCTGCGTGGATATCAAGGGCATCGAGGGCGAAAAAGGTCAGCGCGGCAATCGCGGCGGTCGTGGAGGCTCTCAAAAAGGCTGTGGGCGCGCGTCGTCTCATCGAGTGCTTTCCGGTCGGATCGTTTCAGGTTATGTTTGGCGTTTCGGAAATTACGACATCAATTATGTCATGGATTATGACATTTAAGGCGGTTGGGAGCAGCCCGTCATGCAGAAGAAAGTCAATTTTTTCTCCGACAACGAAGATTTCCTTTGGCACTTCGAGAACAAGTTCAATTTCGAGGACGCGTGGAAGTGGGTGTCGCCGGAGGCGCGCGAGGCTACCGGTGTCACGTCGGCGAAAGAGTACGCGGCGCTTTGGCGTGACGTTCTGGGTTCCTTCGGCGAAGTGTGCGGCAGCGCGATCGCCCCGAACGCGCGCAAGGTCGAGGAAGACGGCATTGACCTCGATGCGTCGGGCAATGTCGTGGTTCCAGAGACCCTGCGTCGCAATATCGAGACATTGATCCAACTGGGTGTGCCGGGGGTCGGAACGAGCCCCGAATTCGGCGGCAGCGGCGCGCCGATGTTCATCGAACTGGCGGCGAACGAGATCCTGTTTCGCGCGTGTCCCAGCACTGCCCTTAACACATGTTGGTGGGGGCCCATCGCGCATGTGATCGAGCGTTTCGGCAGTGACCGCGAGAAGCGAATGGCGATCCCCAAATTGGCCAGCGGTGAATGGTCCGGCGCGATGGCCCTGACGGAGCCTGACGTCGGGTCGGACCTGGGTCAGATGACGACCTGGGCCGAGCAGCAGCCAGACGGGACATGGAAGGTCACGGGAACCAAGCGATTCATCAGCAACGGCAACTCGGAAGTGATTCTGGTCCTCGCGAAAAACGCGAAGGGCGCGGTGGGTCTCGACAAACTCAGCCTGTTCATGTGCCTCCGGGAAGAAGACGGCAAGCGCAATGTCCACGTGACAAAGATCGAGCACAAGCTGGGGCTGAAGGCGTCGGCGACGTGCGAACTGAAATTCGACGGGGCGAAGGCATGGTTGCTGGGTGAAAACGGCAAGGGCTTTCACGCGATGTTGCAACTCATGAACGAGGCGCGCATCGGAGTCGGGTTGCAGGGTGTCGGATTGATGGAGGCGACCTTGCGGATGGCGCAGGACTACGCGAACCAGCGTCACGCCTGGGGCAAGCCCATCGCGCGCCATGAGTTGATCGCCGAGAAGTTGCTGGACATGGAAGTCGAGTTGCGCGCGGCGCGGAGTTTCGCGCTGTCGGCCTGTTTTGCCCATGGGATGGTGCATCTTGGCGAGGAATATTTGATGCGCAATCCTGGCCTGCCGGCAGCGGAGAAGGCGGCGGTCGAGACCAAGCTGAACCTTTACCGGCGCCGCGTCCGCAAGTGGACGCCGCTGTTGAAGTACTGGGTCGCGGAAAATGCCTTCTTGCACGCGAGGAGTTGCATGCAGATTTTTGGCGGGTATGGTTTCACGACCGAGTACCGCGCCGAATGGTGGTTGCGCGAGGCGATGATCCTGCCGGTTTACGAGGGGACTTCGCAAATCCAGGCGCTCATGTGTCTCAAGGACACCATCAAGCACGCCATCAAGAGGCCGCGCGCGTTGTTCGAGAAGGCCCTGGGCAACCAGGTCATGGCCGTCTCAGACCGTGATCCGTTGGACCGTAAATTGGCGAAGTGCCGGCAGATGTATTACGGATCTGTCCTGACGACGATCAAGCAAGTCGTCGCCGAGGCGTATCGTTCCAGTCGCCGCGAGGCGGGTGGGATGGATCTTTTCAAGTCGATCAAGTTGCTGGGCAGGGAACTCCAGCGCCAGGAGAATTTCGGCCCGGCTTTGCTGAATGCCGAACGCATCTGCGAGATGAAGTCGCTGATGTGCATGGCCGAGAGCCTGCGCCGCGATTGCAAGAAGGATCCGTCCCGGAGATGGATCTACGAACGTTTCCTGTACAAGGCCTTGCCGCGGATCACCTGCCTCAAGACTCTCGTCGAGCAGGAAGATCCGGTGATCGCGGCGCGCCTGGCCTCAGGAGGCGCGCGCGAGGCGCACCGTCTGAAGGGCGCCGTTGAAGTTGCTGGCCGTGACGTCCATGGTCACGGGAACGTAGCCCGCGGCGCGGACGGTGACTTGCCAGGTGCCAGCGGGAGTCATCCGGTGCACTAACCCCGAGCGGAAGCCGACGGCTCGCGGGGCGTTTGATGTCGTGACTTCGACCCGCGATGCCAGCGTGGCGCCGGAGGCGTCGTCCACGACGTTCAAGTGGATGCCGAGGGTGCTGCGGTCCAGGAAATCGAGGATCGCCTCGCGATTCTCGCGCCACACGGTCTCGAGGTTGCCCTCGCTGACGGTCTTCGCGTAGGAAAGCTCGATCGTCGCGTGGGTCGTATCGCGGTAATGGATGGACCAGTCCTGCATTCCGCCGTCCACTTCATACCATTCATATCCGTAAGTCACCCCGTGGTCAAAAGTGCCGCCGTGGTTGTCGCGCATCGTCCGGTTGCTGGAAGTGTAGGCGCGAGCCAGCGAGTTCATGTAGGCGTCATCGCCGAATTTCTCGGCGGCGGGCCGGTTTGGCTTGGTGTCCCACGGCATGTTGAAGCACACGGTTCCGCCGTGGAAGTTGAGCGAGTTGGCAAAGGCGTAACGGTCGTGAAGTTTCATGACAGCGGCGACTTCCGGCGGGCGTCCGTTGACGGTGTCGTCCGGGTCGTCCGTGAAGTCGGGGAAGCTGCGGTTGAGGTCCTTGTAGTTGGTGTTCCAGCGCTGGCGGTCTTCGAATCCGTCGGGGTTCATGCTGGGCATGACGAAGACTTGTGATCCGTTCATGATGCGGGTGATCCGCGCGTCGCGACCGTATCCCCCGAGCAAGTCGCGCAGCAAGTAGATCATCAGTTCCCGTCCGGCCGTCTCGTCGCCGTGCATGTTGGCGATCAGGAGTGTGCGGGGGCCGCCGTTGGAGGCATCGAGCCGGGCGCCAGTCTTCATGTACCAGAGGTTGCGTGAGGAAACGCTTGGGCCGGCGTTCTCCAGGCGCGCGAGGTTGGGACTCCCCGCGGCAAGGGCCTCGAGCTCGGCGGTGAGTTCCTCGTAGTCGTGGTAGCCCTCATATGCCCCGGATGACTTTGTCAGGACCGGCTCCCTGGTCGCCATGGTGTCCGGATCGACGGCGATTCCGCGGAGCGCGTTTTCATCGAGAAATTGAAGGCCAGCGCGCGATTCAGGGTCCGCGGCGGGAGAAAGGACTTCGTTCTGGACGAAGTCGAGGCTGGTGGGATCGATCCAGCCGAAAGTGTGCGTCGCGCCTGTGACGTGGTCTTGCTCAAAGCGCGTGCGCGCGACAAAGTCCGGCGTGATCATGTCGCGGCTGACCCGCACATATTGAGGCGCCCTCGATGAAGTGATGCCGCGCGATTCACCCGTCGCGTGCTTGACTTCCGACGGTTCCAGGAAGAACCGCCGCGTGTCGATTTGACCGCAACCTGCGGCGGACAAGGTCAGGGCAACGATGGCTGATGATGACGCGCGGCGAATGCGACGACGAGCCTGGATGATCATTTGACACTCCCTTGTCGATGATCTGGGCCATGGGACCGGTAACGATTACAAAATCGCTGATCTCGACATGATATGGGAGTTTGATTCAGGCACGCAACATATTGAGAAGCATGGACATGAATATGTCGTGAGGGGTCGATCCGCGGGAGAGGTCCGAATACGGTTTCGCGAGTCCCTGGAGGATCGGGCCGTACGCGTGGAATCCGGCGACGCGCTGGGTGATCTTGTAGGCGATGTTGCCGGCACCGAGGTCCGGGAAGATGAATATGTTGGCGCGTCCAGCGGCCGGCGACGACGGGCACTTGCGCGCGGCGATGGCGGCGTCGATCGCGGCGTCGAACTGCAGTTCGCCGTCGGTCGCGATATCCGGATGACGCCCGGCGAAAATTTTCGCGGCGGCCGCCATTTTGTCCGCGGCGGGATGGCGCGCGGAACCTTTGGTCGAGAAGGACAGGAAGGCCACGACGGGACGAGGTCCCGACGCGAGGTAGCCGCATGAAGGGACGAGGTCATTCCACGTCTTGACCGACGCGGCCGCGATGTCGACCAGTTGTTCGACATCGGGATCGATCACGACGCCCGAATCGGCATATAGCCAGGCGGCTGCGGAGGTCCCGGAGGCTGTGGATCCTGGACGTTCCATGATGAAGCTGCCGCTGACGGTTTTGAGGCCGGGTGCGACGCCGGTCGTTGCCAGCGCGGCGCGGATGACATCGGCTGTTGTCGCGACGGCGCCGGCAAGGGCACAATCAGCCTGTCCCGCATGGACCATGGCGCCGGCCTGCCAAAGAGGTTCGCGCGATTGGCGCGCCAGCGTCTCCCCGTCAATGGTCTTGCCGCGTCGCGCGGCGTTGGCGCTCAGGATCCCAGCGGTAAGTTCGATGAGGGCCTCGCGACTGGCGGCATGATCGTGAGTCCATGTGGCCCCGGACTCAAGGGCAACACACTGGGCGGGATCGAGGGACGCGCGGGCCACTTTCATCGTCGCGGCCTGGTCGCCAATCATGATGATGCCACGCGTCGCCTTCTCACTGGCAAGGCGCGCCGCGGCCTCGACCGTTCGGGCGTCAGTCGACTCCGGAAGGACGATCGTCCGCGGGTTTGATCTGCATCTTTCCAGCCATAGTTTCGTCAGTGACATCGTGGGTCTCATTGTGAACAAAAATTACTCAAATCGAAACAACGACCGTTTTGTCGGGGCCAGCGGGGGTCGAAGCCCGGGTTATCCACAGAAGCTGTGGATGAATTCAAAGTGTCCGAAAAAACAGCAAGAAGCCCAATGAAAACGGTTAATTGTGAACTTACCAAAAAATCCACAAAAACGCTCCTGGGAATCGACAGGCCGGGGTCCGCGGCCTCGTGGTCAAGACGAGGGCAGCCCGGGCCGATAAAACGGTGTCGGTTTGTTCACCCGCGGGAGTCGCATTTTGGTTCATTCAGGCTCGATCCATTCACGCAAGGTCGTCGTCATGATGCCTGCCAGCCGCGCTGGAGACTTCCGGCAGGCGCTGGAGGCGTTCGCGGCCGCCGTCGACTGGATCGATCCGGACGCGGTTGACGCGACGTCGCGCCTTTCGATGACCGAGGCTGACGCGATCATTGTCGAGTCGCCCGCTCCTGGCGTTCTGGCGGGGGCGCCAGCCGGTCTGTGGATGGACTTGCTGAACGGGATCAACCTGCGGATGCGGGTGATTGTTTTCGGCGGTATCCCTGAAAACGTCTCCGGAAAAAATTACCGTGGCCTTGAATTCGTGCCGCAGGTGGACGGCGTCGAGGGCGTCATCTTGCGCTTGCGCGCGCTGGGGATTCTGGCGCCCGAAGTGCCGCGGCGCGTGCGCAGTCGCATCGGTGACCTCGACATGGTGTCCATGCGCACCATGTTGCGCAAGAATTCAGTTTTGAGTGTCCTGTGCATCAATGCGTCGAAGTTGCGGAAATTGGCGACGCGTTTTGGCAGCGACGCCTTTGACAATGTCGTCGCGGAATTCCGCAAGACGCTGCTCTCCATGTGGGGCGAACCCGGCAGCTTTCGCGCGGAGGACGTGCTGTGCCAGCGCAAGGACGACTCGTTGATTTTCTATGTTGTGCTGCAGTCGGCACGGGGCCGTGACGCGGTGCCGGCGCCGGGGGCGTTGGAGCGTCTTGGCGAGCGCCTGACCAGCCGGCTTCTAGGACGGCTGTGGCGCGGAATCGGTGATCCGGCGAGTTCACTGCCGTCGTTTTTGACGATGATCCCCGAGGTCGGTACTGGATACGCGACGTGTGTGTACAACCCGGCGGTCGACAGTCACGACCAGATCGCGCAATTGATCGAATCGGCCCTGGAACTATCGCGTGGGCAGATCGCGCGCGTGCGCGAGCGACAGCGCGAATTGATCATGACCCTGATCAAGTCGGACGACTTGATCGCCCCGTCGTATCAGGCTGTGTTCAAGTTGCAGGGCATGGATCTTGGCCTCATGGGCAAGGGCAACATGTCGCCGGCGTCATCAGCCAAATCCGGATTGACCCTTTACCGTGATCTCATCGTTGGATTCGAGTCCCTGATCCGCGTGCGGCAGGCGACGTTCGACCAGAGGCCCTTCACGGACCTTGTCGGATATTTCGACTCGAAGATCTTGAAACCTGATGTGTTGTTCGCCCTGGCCCACGAGAACCATCTGGCCCTGGAACTGGACCAGGCGTGCCTGTCGCGCGCCATCAGGGGCAGCAAGGGCCTGCCAGGGACTTTGATGGTGAACATCCTGCCGCGCAACCTCTATCAAGTCGAAGCCATCAAGGAGCTGACCGGTGGGCGTCAAGGCATCGTCTTTGAAGTCTCCGAGTCAGAGGACATCGGAAATTACGCGAAACTCAGTGAAGTCTGCGAATCATTGCGGCAGATGGATATCAAGATCGCGGCGGATGATTTTGGCAAGGGATTCGGTGGCATGGACCGGATCGTCAAAATGCGTCCTGACATCGTGAAGTTTGACCGTTCCCTGATTGACGGGATTGACCGTGACCCGGCCAGGCAGTCGTTCTTGACGTCACTCATCGCGGCCGCGCGCATGGTCGGCGCGAAAGTCCTGGCGGAAGGGGTCGAACGGATCGAGGAAGCCAGTCTGTGCCAGTCCCTGGGAATCGATTTTGTGCAGGGCTACCTGTTGCACCGTCCACGTTTTCCCGAAGAGATCACGCGCGAGCTGGACAGCGCCGCGTCAAGTGGCAAGATAAACGACAAAGTGAGTGGCGCGGCCTGAGGCCGGCCATTCGTATCAGTGGCCTTCCTCAGTGGGACCGGTCAAACGGATTCCCGTCGTCGTCATCATCGTCGTCATCGTCACCGGATCCAGACTGGTGATCGTCTTCATCGTCGTCCTCGTCCGACCCGAAAGAATCGATGTGATCGAGGAGGGTGCGTTCGGTATCGATGCGCCCAAAGCCCGATGACTCGCAAAATTCGCAAATGGAATCCAGTTGGCGCGAGAGCGATTCCTCGGAGTACGCGAGGCTGGCGATCGCGATGACCGGCGCTTCGCCTGGATACTCGATCTGTCCGGGCAGGACAGTGATCCGGAATCGCGCGCGCAGTTTCTCGACCAGGGACTGAAGTTCCTGTTTCACCGGGGAGCTGTGCGAGGCAGCGGTGCCGCCTGCTTCGTCCTCATCAACCAGGAAAGTGATTTTCATCACAGCGAAATACAATGTCTGACCTCACGACTTCATGAAAAATCGCCATTCGAACAGGCAGGGGGCAGTGCCCTCCAGGTGATGTCCCTGTTGCCTCTGGCAGCATACACGAATTTGCCTGAAACGCACGGGTTCAAGGTAACCTCCGAACGGCTTCTCGCAGGAGGCGGGCCACCAGTACGGAGGAGGCGCCCCCGCGGGCCGCCGGTGCAGGACCGACGCCACGCAGGTCAAGCGCCTTGCTCCGGTCAGAGGCAGCAGGTGAACCTTGCCGAGGAGGATTTCCGGCATGCCCGTCCGTTCGCAGGCCTGGCCCATCGTGTTCACCGGGTCTGTTTGCAGCGACCGGCGCAGCCGGAGCGATGCCTCGGCCACGTCGCGCATCTGGCGATCGGCGATGGTCAGCCAGACGGATGTGCCCCCCGCGACCAGCATGGCCGCGAGGAGTCCAGGGTTGGTTGCCATGGCGGTTTCCGGTCAGGAATTCACGGATCCCAGATGGATTCGCCTGAGGGAGTCCTTAAAGAGGCGGCCTCAAGCTCCTGAAACCGCGATTTCAGCGTCTTTCCCAGATAGCCGATGGCAGCCAGCGTTGTGGCGAGGGCAAACGTCGTCACCAGCACATACTCAAGGGCGACTCCACCCGCGTCTTTGCGGCCGCGCCCGGAAAAGGGAATCATCAAGCCGTTACCAAGTAATCGCATCGTTACCTCCTCATGGCCGCGCGCGCGGCGTTTCCGGGGAAGTCCTTAACGCGAGGTCCGGCTGGTCGCCCAATGGCATTGCAAGTCACCGGATACCTTGGCAATCTTTAATGTACATCTATCGAGCTGAAAGGATTTCCATGCAGAGTCCCGCGCACAGCCAAATGTCCATGCAAGACGCTTCCAATGCTTTGCGTTCCCTTCGCGACCAGCTCCGCGCGCGTGTGTTCGGGCAGGAGACCCTGATCGACGAACTGGTTTGCTGCCTCGCGGCCAATGGCCACTTGCTGATGACCGGGGCTCCTGGTGTCGCCAAGACGACGCTGATCCGCACAGTCGCCAGTCTTGTCCAATTGCCGTTCAAACGGGTCCAGTTCACCCCGGATCTGTTGCCTTCGGACATCATTGGCGCGGAAATCCTCAATATCGATCCCGCGACGGGCACGCGGGAATTCCGTTTTGTGAAGGGACCCGTCTTCGGCGGACTGATCCTGGCAGATGAGATCAACCGCGCTTCCCCGCGCACGCAGTCGGCCTTGCTCGAGGCGATGCAAGAGCGGCGCGTCACGGTGGCGGGAAAGACCCACGAGTTGCCTTGGCCGTTTCTGGTCTTCGCGACCCAGAATCCGTTTGAGTCGGAAGGCGTGTTCCCGTTGCCCGAAGCCCAACTTGACCGGTTCCTGATGCATTCTCTCGTGGATTATCCAGGAGCGGCCGCGGAATTGACGATGCTCGACGAGCACGCCGCGGGAACCCTGGTCGGTGAATTGCCGGAAATCAAGACTGATGTGATTTTCGACGCGTCAACCTGCGCGGGCATCATGGCTTGCGCGAAGCGCATCGTGATTGACGAGCCATTGTTGAAAGGAATCGTCTCACTCGTGCGGATGACCAGGCCAGGTACCGCCGCGAAGGGGCAGGAAGAGGCTCCGGATTTCGTCAACGCGGCGGTGGTCTATGGCGCTGGCCCGCGCAGCGGTCTCGCCCTGGTCTCCGCAGCGCGCGGTCTCGCGCTTATCGAGGGCGCCGAGGCGGTCCAGTGGCGCCATGTCGAGCGGCTCGCGAAACCGGTTTTGCGGCATCGTCTGCGACTGAACATGGCGGCCGTCCGTGACGGAT
>CAWUNT010000024.1:0-13707 GCA_963923405.1 uncultured bacterium
TGTATAAGAGACAGGTTCGCAATGCCGGAATCAGTTTGCTTGCCAAACCTGGCAAGACGGTCGTGACCACTATGGGCAGTTTCTCCGGCTCTCTGCTGATCGTTCCCTGAATCCACGGCCCCGCGGAGGGTTGCCCGGAGAGCGAGTCCAGTCCTATGGTTACGCCAGGCAACCTACCCAGAGACGCCAGAGACGCGATGGACACGTCACCTTCAAGAGGAATTCTCTTGGCAGTCTCCCCGTCGCCGGCCAACACGGCGATCGAGAACTTTCGGATATCGGCACCCTGGACGATCTTTTCCCGGCTGGCAGAGATCAGATCCTTCACAGTAGTCTTGCTGGTATAGCTGTTCGGCTGGGCTGACGCAGCCAAGGGTGATCTTACTGGAGTTGTTCCTTTTTCTTGACGCAGTTCGAGGACCGCTCGAAGCATCGCCGCGTTGCTCTTTACTGTTACGGCAAGGGGAATCTCCGCAGCAGCAATTGCCTGCCAGTCAGACACGCTCCAGTAAATCGATCCGGCCACTGGCGACAAGAGCTCCGCGCTGGCCTCCAATTTTGGTTTTGGCTTCGGCGTCGGTGTCGGAGTTGGCGTGGGGCTGGGGGGCAAAACGACGGCCGCCTGTGCTTGCTGAATGATCTCAGTGCTCTGAGCGGCATCGATTTTGGTGAAGGTCGTTGTCTGCCCTGACTTCATATCCTTTTTCTCGACCTTCGCGGCGCCTGTTTTTGCAGACGTTTCCGCTTTGGCGCTCTCGCCAGCACTTACTGTGATTGCGCCGACGCCGGTGAGCAAAATCAACGGGCGCGCGTCACCAACTGCGTTAGCGACTTCCGTTTGGCCAGCGCGTGTTGCGTCGATCAGAATCGTCGGACTCTGCGCGGAGTCTTCAAGCGAAGAAACCGTGATGCGCGAATTCGAGAGGCTTTCGGCAGTCCTTCCCGAGTGAAAGTTGATGGATGCCTTGGAGTCCTGTCCAGTTACGATCTGATCGCCATCGGCGAGGGTTGTGCCCGTCCCGACGCGGCGGAAGTCTCCATCGCCGGATTTGACTTGGACGTCCCCTTGGACATTAGAGAGCCACCCGATTTGTGACTGCTTTAGAACACCGTAAAAGTTGAAGCGTCGTACGGCTTCCATTGCGACAAAGCCCGCGATCACGACTAGCGTGATCGCAAGCAGCAGCTTTGTCATGAACCCTAAACGCGCGGACATATGCATCCTCGGGTCGACGAATTGAACGTCACCATTTGGATGGTTCATCGGAACGTCCCGCAATAACTTGACTTTCCATGTTGAGGGCTAAAGACAGCCGGGTTTGGTCCGATGGTCCAGGAGTTACAGGAGGTTCAGCTTGAGCCCGGTCTACGGCAACGTGCCTTTGACGAAATCACTGCGAGGACGATTCTCGTTCGTCATCGCGCTGGTTGCCTTTTTGGCTATTTCGATGATTTCACTGATATACAGCTCTCGCTTTGAGATGTTCCTGAATGCCGGAATCCGCGACGATCTGACGGCGTCGGCTGAAAAATCGGCTGATTCAGTTGGTGGGACCGTCAAGACCCAGGTGAACCAGCTGACGACGTTCATGGGACCCCTTCTTGCCCTTGATGAAGCAAAGCAAAAAACGAGCTTTACGGCTTACCTTCAGGGGTTCAAGGATTTCCTGACCCTCTCATCGTTCCGTTTTGACCCGGCAAGTGGTGCGATCATGTCCTCTGCAATAGCTGGACTGGAGGACGCGCAGAAGAAATCGGCCTGGTTTCAGGGGGGCGATCCGAACACGAGACACAAGGCGTTGTTGGACCTGGAGCGGCGGGAAATAGAAGCATTCGCGCGGGATGCCAGCCTTATTCCGACTCCCGGGAATCCCTTGTTCCGAGTCGTCAATCTCGCACGTGAGTCCCGTTTGCCTGTGTTTACTATCCTCGTCCGTTATGCGCCAGACAAGGCGGGTACCAAGGAATTTCATTTGGTTGCCAGTTCAATCTGGCTGACGTCGCTCATGGTTTCCTTACCCAAGACGCCGACATTGGAGACCACAATAGTTGACGACAAGGGAATCGTGGTGGGATCAACGGTCGTCATGGATGTGCTGAGCGGCAGGTCATATTTTCCTTACCCCGTGGTTAAAGCCGCCATTGCGGCAGTTCAGCCAAGTGGTTTTTATCAGAGGGTCACTGAGAACAAGTTTCTCTCCCGTCTCCCGGAGCCGGTGCGTTCCTTGATTCCCCCGCAACAGGAATTTACTTACCGTGGAAAGCGCCAATACGAATGGGTAGGGGCATTCGCCAAAATCCAGCGCCAGGGGATCGGCATGGATCGCCACTGGGTTATTGTCCAGAAACGGGCGGATGCGGTTTTTGGCATCCTTAAGAAATCGCAACTTGATACCTGGCTGGCCACGCTGTTTGTCGTGATCGGAGCGATTGTTGTGGGTGTCATGTGGGCAGGTGAAAGCACGGTTCAGCTGGAAAAGGTGTACCGCGCGACAGGCGAGATCGCGGCCGGTAGATTTGAGGCACGAATCAATTCCCCGGGAGAGGATGAGATTGGCCGGATTGCGGTCGCCGTGAACAAAATGGCTGAGGAGCTGACGGCGCAGGTTGAATTGAAGGCCGAAAAAGGTCGCCTCCAGAATGAGGCTGATACGGCCCGTACCGTCCAAGAGACATTTTTTCCCGGAGGAACCATCGAAGTTCCGAATTTGCGCATGGCGGGCAGCTACAAGCCGGCAACCGAATGCGGTGGTGATTTGTGGGGCCATTTCACTGTTCGCCCCGGCGTTGAGCTGGTTTACATAGCCGATGCCATGGGTCACGGCGCCTCGGCAGCCATCATGACTGCAATGGCTTACACGGCGTGCAACCTGATTTCGGACATCATCAAGGACGCGGCGATCTTCAATGACTCTCCAGCCCAGCTGCTCACGCGGATGAATCACGTTATTTTTGGCGCGGTCAAGGGCAAGATCAGCATGACATGCTTCGCGGTCTTGTATGACTTCAACAAGGGTGAAATGGTGTACTCGAATGCGGGACACAACTTCCCATTTGTCATTTTTCCCGCGGATCCAAATGCGACAAAACCGGCGGCGCCCCAGTCCCTGACTCTCAGCGGCAACCCGCTTGGCGTTGACATTCAAAGCAAATACGACGAAAAGCGCCGGCCGTTGCGCGCTGGTGAACGCCTTTTCATGTTTACTGATGGCCTGATTGAGTGCCGCTCGCCTAATGGCAACATGTGGGGGCGCAAGGCCCTCAGCGCGACCCTTCAGTCCGCGACGCAGTCCCAAAGTGTAGAGGAGTTCCGTGACATTGTCGTAGGAAAGGCCTTCGGATTTTTTGCGACAGTTCCGATATCTGATGATGTGACTACGGTCGTCGCCGAGGTTGACAAGAACTGGACCGCGGGAACGGCGCCAGTCACACCTCCCGTGGTCGGGGCTTTTGATGGAAGTCCGGACCAGTCCAAGCCAACCATTGATCTGGCGGTGTGACGATGGATCTTTCCCGCTACGAATTCGCCGCGCAGAAGGCCCTTCATCTCGGGTTGCAGTATGCCCGCGGGTTTGGTCACCCTCACTTTGAGCCGGAGCACGTGGCGCTGGCTGTCGTCCGCAACGGCAAGGTGGGCCTGTCAAAAGATGTGGCCGAGCGACTGAAGTCTCATCTCGAAAGCCACCTCGCGAAGGTTCCGCGTGTTTTTGGCGCGATCAAGGTGGAGTTTGGCAAGCGATTGTCCGCGGCTCTTGACCGCGCTGAGTCGGCCGGAGGTGCTTCCGCGGTATCAGAGGCTGTCTTGTGGGACGCGATCTGCAAACAGTCGACGGTTATTCAGAATTTCTTCGCGGGCTTGAAACAAAGTCGTGTTGAGACGCGGGACTTCATGCCTCTCTCGGGTATCGACAAGAACAAGGCCGGCGGTCGTTCTTCGCCAAAGCACGAAGGTAGCAACCCTGGCCAGAGTCCTGGAAAAACTTCCGCGAATAGCCAGGATTCCAAGGAACCCGTCCAGGCAACAGAAGAATTCAAACTGAATTCATTTCTGAAGTCATTCACTTCGGATCTGACGGAATTGGCCCAGAAGGGGGATCTTGATCCAGTCGTAGGTCGCGACCATGAGGTCAGGCGAGTGCTTGAGATCCTCGGACGCAAGAAAAAGAACAATCCACTACTGCTCGGTGAGCCTGGCGTAGGAAAGTCGGCCGTCGCAGAGGCCGTGGCACTCAAGATCGCCAGTGGCCAGGTTCCAGAGACCATGCGTGACAAGAGGGTTTTGTCGCTTGATCTTGGCGCGATGCTGGCGGGAGCCAAATACCGCGGTGAATTTGAGGAGCGAATCAAGAGTCTTCTTCAGGCGCTCGACGAATATCGCGGACAGATCATCCTTTTCATTGACGAGATTCACATGCTCGTTGGTGCCGGGAATCCTCAGGGATCCGCGGACGCTGCCAACCTCCTCAAACCGGCCCTTGCCCGCGGACTGATACAATGCCTCGGTGCCACAACGCTGGATGAATACCGGAAATATATCGAGAAAGACGCGGCTCTCGAGCGTCGTTTTCAGCCACTGCATGTAGAAGAGCCCGGGCGCGCAGCGGCGATTTCGATCCTCCGTGGATTGAAAGCCCGTTACGAAATCCATCATGGGGTCCAAATCGACGATGAAGCCCTTGTGTCGGCGGTTGACCTCTCGGTTCGTTACCTTCCCGACCGTCGTTTGCCCGACAAGGCCATAGATCTTGTCGATGAGGCCGCCAGTCGCTTGCGGTTGCAGATAGCCAGCGTTCCGGCAGTGCTGGATGGCCTTCGTGCCCGGATCGCAGAGCTTGAGATAGAGCGCAAGGCGATTGGCAACCAGGCGGCGAACCAAAAAGCTCTCGCGACAATTGACGCGGAGTTAGCCAAGGTCCGAAGGGAACACGAGCGTGTGGAGTCCATCTGGCGAAGCCATCAGTCCGCTCTGGAATCCTTGCGGGAAGCCGAATCCAAACGGGAAGAGCTCGCAAGTCTGTATGATGGTGCGAAGTTGCGCGGGGAGTTCGAATTCGCCGCGCGCCTCCAGTATCTTGAAATTCCAAACAACGAAAAGCATCTTGTTGCGTTGCGGGAACAGCTGGTTTCCCAGCAGTCGCAAAATTCTTTTCTGCGGCAAGTCGTAGGATCCCGGGAGGTCGGAGAAGTTGTCGCCGCCTGGACCCGGATTCCAGTCGACAAGATTATTGAAGATGATGCCAACCGCCTTTTGAAAATGCGGACAAGGCTCGAGGCCCGTGTATTCGGTCAGGAGTTGGCCTTGGACAGTGTCAGCCGTGCGGTTCGCAGGGCTCGCACCGGAGTCAATGATCCTCGCCGTCCCCTCGGGGTTTTCCTGTTTCTCGGTCCTACCGGTGTCGGTAAGACCGAAACGGCGAAGGCACTCGCCGCCGAAATGTTCGACGATGAGACCAAAATGATCCGGGTCGACATGTCGGAAATGATGGAATCTCACAATGTGGCACGCCTGATCGGTGCCCCTCCCGGCTACGTGGGGTTCGGGGAGGGAGGTGATCTTGCGGAGTCGGTGCGTCAGAAGCCCTATTCAGTGGTCCTTCTCGACGAAATTGAAAAGGCACACCCGAAGGTACTCGATATCCTGCTACAGGTGTTTGAGGATGGGCGCTTGACCGATGGCCGGGGAAAGGTAGCCGATTTCCGTAACACTTTGATCATCATGACCTCGAACCTTGACCCGGGGCTTATCCAGCCGGAGGGCAGGACGCGTCCGGATGACAGCGGCCTGCGGCGTGCACTGTCAGAGACTTTGCGTCCGGAATTCGTCAACAGGATCGATGAGATCGTCCAGTTCCGGAGACTCGGTGTCCAGCAGCTGGAGATGGTTCTCGCGCGGCAACTGGTTGAACTGAACGAACGACTCGCCTTCCGGAACTTCCGTGTCGGGCTGGGGCCGGTTCTAAAGCAACAACTTCTTGCCATGGCATCAGATCCCAGGTTTGGGGCCCGGACCATGAAACGCGCCTTTCACTCAAGAGTCGTGGATCCCGTATCGGACCGGATCCTGGTGATGCCAGGAGCCTGTCGCGGGAGCTGGATTGTCGACGTCGATCCAGACGGCAATCCGGTGTGGAGAGAGGAGTTTGACTCGGCCCGCTACCTGCCCCCGGCACGGGAAGGTTGATCCAAGTCTCATCCGCGCTTGACAACAAGTTGTGATGACAATAATCCTTCGCACATCCGCATTTGAGTTGGGGCGTCGACAAGCGGTAAGTCACTGGATTTTGATTCCAGCATTCGTAGGTTCGAATCCTACCGCCCCAGCCACTTGAACCCGAACCTCCAGCGATCGGATATCCATGGAAACGGGGCTCATCGTATTCTCCGGCAACGCCAACCGACCCTTGGCTGAGCGTATTTGCCATTCCCTGCAGACAACACTTGGATCCGCCTCGGTGTCGAATTTCGCCGACGGGGAAACTCGCGTCGAGATTGGTAGCAACGTCCGCGGCCGGGATGTTTTTATCATCCAGCCGACCTGCGCGCCGGCGAATCACCACATCATGGAAGCCTTGATCATGGCAGATGCGTGTCGCCGTTCCTCGGCGCAGCGTATCACTCTGGTGGTCCCGTATTTCGGGTACGCCCGTCAGGAGCGAAAGAACGCTCCGCGTACCCCGATCACAGCGAAACTTGTGGCGGACCTCTACGAGACTTCGGGAATCAACCGGATTTTGACCCTCGAGTTGCATACCTCGGCTATACAGGGATTTTTCAACATTCCTGTTGATCACTTGTTCGCGAAACCGGTCTTTGCCAAGTACCTGCATTCGCGCCCGGACATTTTGCAGGACTTGATCATCGTGTCCCCCGACGCGGGAGGTGTTGAACGTGCCCGTGCGCTTGCGAAGTACTTCAATTGTGGTCTCGCAATTGTGGACAAGCGGCGTGAGCGCCCCAACGAAAGCACGGTGATGAATGTCATCGGGGACGTAAAAGGCCGGAATTGCCTGATTGTCGATGACATCTGCGATACCGGGGGATCACTGACCAAGGCGGCGGACACGCTTGCCTCCAGTGGGGCCAAGGGAGTCTATGCGGTAGTGAGCCACCCCGTTCTTTCTGGTCCGGCCATATCACGCATTGAAGCCTCGGCCCTGAAGGAGTTTATCTGCACCGACTCGATTCCGCTAAATGGAGAAGCGGTAAAAAGCAATAAAATCGTGCAGTTAAGCATTTCTGAGCTATTCGCCGAAGCCATCCGCCGTATTCACAATTCCGACTCAATCAGTTCTCTATTCGTTTAATTTGCAAGTCCCGCCAACTCTGTGGACAAACGGCTTGAAAGCCATGGCAGATGTGGCTATAAGGCAGGGTTCTGTTGGGCCTATAGATTTTAGGGTGAGTATCGTCATGTCTGAAACGACCATGATCACAATCGAAGGAAAGCATCGCGAAGCAACCGGTAAAGGCGCATGCCGCCGGATTCGTCGTGATGGAATGATCCCGGCTAATCTTTGCCACAAAGGCAAATCGACCATGCTGGAAATCAACCCGAAGTTCCTCTCAAGGGCTTGGAAGAACGAGAAAAAGTTCAACCTCAGCCTCGACGGCAAGGTACTTCCGGTTGTCATAACCGAGCTTCAGCTCGACCACGTGAAGCGCATTCCGCTGCACGTTGACTTGGCTCACGCCTGATTCACTTGAATCAGGCGGCGCTTTTTTTTCCGGGCAAATGGCCGTGAAGCTCCTGGTGGGCCTCGGAAATCCGGGGAAAAAGTATGAGTCGACCCGTCACAATGCTGGATTCATTGTGGCGGATGAGCTGGTACGGCAGGCGGGCGCAGATTGGCGTGACGAGTCGTCACGGTTTGAGGCGCTGACGGCAAAGGCTGTCATTGCGGGAGAGGAGTGTCTGGTCATCAAACCCCAGACATTCATGAACGTAAGTGGCAGATCGGTGCAAAAAGCTGCGGCTTACTTCAAGATTCCCGTGTCGGACATCATCGTCCTCTACGATGACATCGATGTGCCAGCCGGGAAGGTGAAGGTCAGGACAGCTGGTGGCCACGGTGGCCACAACGGAATCCGGAGCATTATTGAATGCATGGGTTCCGCCGATTTTCCCCGGGTCAAGCTGGGAGTCGGTAAACCGCTCGAAGCGACCTTTCAGGTTGCGGTAGCGGACTGGGTTCTCGCCCCCATGGGGTCCGCGGAACTCGAAAACATGAGAAGCGTGATGACCGACGAGGCTCTTCTGCGATTGAAAAATATCTTTCAAGGCAGTAGAGCAGCGGGGTCCGGAAATTAACCTCCTTTGCCTGCGCCGGGAAATGTGTGCAGGCTGAGAAACCGTAAAGGAGACGGAAGATGCTTAGAGAATACGAAATGACATTCATCACCCGTGCGGACATGCCTGAGAGCGAGTTCCAGGGTATCCTCGCCAAGTACGAGAAGTACATGACGGCCGATGGTGGTGAGATCCTGAAGAAGGATGTTTGGGGCTCCCGCAAGCTTTCTTACCCGATCAACAAGCAGCACCGCGGCAACTACGTCAGCTACGATTTCGCTGGCATGCCGTCCCACTTGAACGAGATGGAACGCCTGATGCGTATCGACGAGAACGTTCTGCGTTACTTGTCAGTTCTCGTGAACAAGCAAGTGGACATTGCGAAGCGCAAAGTTGAGATTACGAAGGAAGCCGCGGTTGCGAAAGAGCGTGAAGCAGCTGCGCGCGAAGCCGCGGAAGAAATTGGTCGCGACTAATCGCGCTACGTAAAAGCTTTGAACCAGGAACATTGTTTCCGGAGAGTGGAATCATGAAAGTCATTTTGAGCCATGACGTTGACGCCCTCGGTCGTGTTGGTGACATCGTCAATGTCCGTAACGGTTACGCACGCAACTTCCTCCTGCCACGCGGTTTGGGCATGCCAGCCAACGAGGAGAACCAGGCGGCTCTTGCGCATCACAAGCGGGTACTTGAGAAAAAGCGCGCTGCTCTTCTTGCCGAAGCAAAGAAAGCCGCTGTGTCGATCGAAAAAACATCCGTCACCGTGACCAAGCAAGTCGGTGAAGATGAGAAGATATTCGGTTCAGTAACAACGGCTGAGCTTGAGCAGTTGCTCGCGGCGGAAGGCATCAAGGTTTCCCGCAAAGACATCACGATCCTTGATGACATCAAAAAGGTCGGTGTTTACGCGGCTCAAGTCAAGCTGCACAGCGATGTCAATGCCAAGTTCAAGGTTTGGGTCGTCGCCGGCTGAGGTTTTTTTCGGGTATTGATTGACTTGCGCCGGGTGGAGCATGATCCTTTCCATTGGAAAGGGTGCCCCCCCCGGCGCTTTTTTTTGGCAGCAAGTAAAAGCTCTGGAATTAAATGGAACACACGCGGGTCCCATCGCCGATAGACGTTGTCGCTCCGCCCCACTCTGTGGAGGCTGAGAAGGCTGTTTTGGGGGCGATCCTGCGAGACCCGCCCCTTTTGGGGCTGATCACCGACAAAATCCGCGAGGATCATTTTTTCCTCGATTATCACCGCCGGATTTTCGCGGTCATGATGGAGCTCGATTCCAAGGGCGAACCCTGCGACCTTGTAACTGTTGCCGACCGGCTGCAGCGCATGGATCCGGACCCCCGTGTTTCAGCCCCCGTTTATCTAGTGGATTTGATGCAGCAGGCTCCTGTTGCGCAGAACATTGAGCATCACGCGAAGATCGTGGCGGAATACTACTTTCTGCGCAGGACGATAAGGGTATGCCAGGACACCATCGGCAAGGCCGCTGCCGCCGAGGGCAACGTAATGGGGTTTATCGAGGAAATTGAGAAGACATTCCTCGAGATCACCCATGAGCAGGACCGCCAAGGTGGGGTGTCGACCCACATGGAAGTTCTTGAGAGCACGATCAACGAGCTCGAGCACAAAATGCTCAATGCGGGCCAGCTCAGCGGTGTTGCTTCTGGCTTTACCGACCTGGATGCCGTTACCGGGGGCTGGCAGAAGAGCGACCTCATTATTCTTGCCGCCCGCCCTGGTATGGGAAAGACGGCCTTCGCCCTCAATTGCGCGGTGAATGCCGTCAAGAAGGGGCATCCGACTTTGGTTTTCACCCTTGAGATGTCCAAGAATCAGCTAATGACCCGTTTAATCTCGGCGGAGTCGAGGGTTGACTCCTCAAAGCTGCGCAAGGGTGATCCTCTTACAGAAGATGAACGCAATCGACTGGTTCAGGGGTTTCGGTCGTTCAGCGCCCTGCCGGCGGTCCTTGGAATCGATGAGACGAGCGGGATCAGTTTGGCGGAGCTCCGGTCCAGGTGCCGACGTTTCAAGAAACAGCATGGGCTTGGAATGGTCGTGATTGACTACCTGCAGCTCATGACCGCATCTGTCGGCCGCCGTCTGGAAAGTCGCGAGCGGGAAATTGCGGAGATTTCAGGGGGTCTCAAGGGCCTTGCCAAAGAGTTGCAGGTCCCGGTCTTTGCTCTTGCTCAGCTGAATCGTGAAGCCGACAAACGAATCGACAAGCGCCCCAAGATCAGTGACCTGCGGGAGTCAGGGTCCATAGAGATGGACGCGGATATGATTCTGTTTGTCTACCGTGACGAATATTACGACCGGAATTCCGAGGACGCTGGAAAAGCCGAGATCATTTTCGGCAAGAACCGCCATGGCGGCCTTGAAACAGTGCCTTTGGCATATCAAGGCTCGTTTGTATCGTTTTACAATTTGCTCAAGGCATGAAAAAACCCGCCTCTTCCGGGGCGGGTCTTGGATTCAGCCGGCTGGCTATTCCTGAGTCAGGGAGCGTAGCCGTGGATCTTCATTTTCTTGCGCAGAGTATTGCGGTTGATTCCCAGAATCTTGGACGCATGCACCTGGTTACCACCAGTTCTTTTCAAGATTTGTCCAATAAGCGGCTTTTCGACTTTGGACATGATGAGGTCGTAAAGCCCCTCCGGGTAAAATTTACCCAGCTGATCCAAGAATCTTCCAATTTTGACGTCGACGAGGTTCTCAAGGGAGTGGCCGTCGATCTTCTCAAGGGTAGCCGGGTCGAATTCAATGCGGGATTCAACTTGGAGCGCCGCACCGTTTGGGCGGCTGGTAACGAGGTCGGTTTCGCGCAGGGATTCCACTTTCAACAGTCTCCGTGTTTGGGATGGAAGTAACTAACAGCAGCTCTTGCTTAGGTCAACGGTCATAAAACGGTTTTCCAGCAAGAAAAAATCTTGACTTGAAAAAAAGGAAAACGGGGATGCAATTTCTGCCCCTTCAACTGCCCATTTCGCGTGTTCTACAATTGATTCAGGTACGGCTTGTATGGCATCGACTACACAGCGCCCGGGTGATATTCCCTTCACCGGATGCGAAGGGTTGAAGAGCGTTGGAGCATTGAGGGCCATGATGAGCCGGGACAATATTGAAAATCCAGGGTTTGAAAACGAAGGGTCTGCTTCGGGCTCCGAAGGTGACGTGAACACTGGATTGAGGGCTGAACTTGAGCAGGCCAAGGAAGAGAATCGCGCCCTTCAAGACAAGTATTTGAGGCTCGCCGCAGATCTAGAAAATTACCGGCGCCGGGCAGAACGCGAAAAGTCGGATTTGTTGAAATTCGCGGCTGAGAACTTGATCAAGGATTTGTTGCCAGCCCTGGACAGTTTCAATCAGGCAATCGGTGCTGGTACAAACGTTGGCTCCGGGATGGTTGAAGGCGTGCAGATGGTGCAGAGTCAGTTGCTGGCAGCGATGCGGAAGCATGGACTTGAGGAGATCCCCGCGGTCGGAGAGAGGTTTGATCCGAACGTGCATCAGGCGATACAACGCATCGAGGATCCAGATTGCAAAGTCGAGACCGTGGCCCAGGAATTTGCAAAGGGCTACGTTCTGAATGGCCGTTTGGTAAGAGCGGCCATGGTTAGTGTGACGGTACCTTCCAAGTAGACAGGTTCCCAGCCACCGGGAACCTTCCTGCCGCCCTGGCAGGCAGATCTGGCTGAAGAGATTGGGATTCCGCACCGGAATTCCGCCTAAAGACAAATACAGTTTCGAGTGTGTCGAGGGGTGAGCTCCTAATGTTCGCCAGCTTGCCTCCGATACGAATCGTGAGACAGCAGAAAGAGCTTTTTCTGGTTTCAACTGTTTCCGAAGGAGATCCCGGATGACGGCCGTGGTTGTTACCCAGAGTCCAGAGATGAGTGCGGAAATCCCACTGCTCCCGCTGAAAGACATCGTTGTCTTCCCGCACATGATCGTGCCGGTCTTCGTCAACGAAGACCTCTGCATCAACGCCGTGGAATCAGCGATGGCAGGTAGCAAGAAGATCTTCTTGTCGGCCTTCAAGGTTTCAGGCGAGGAAGGAACCGGCCTCGAGGCTTCGCTGGAACCTCCGTTTGATGTCTACGCCACTGGAACGGTTTGTTCCATCATGCGTACTCGCAAACTCCCGGACGGTCGCATGAAGGTCCTGGTCCAGGGCCTGTACAAGGCAAAGCTGGTTTCGCTCGTTAAAAATGACGGCCATCCGGTTGTGCAGACGCGCACGGTTCTGGACGACGTTTGTGTCAACGGGAGCCCGGAGACAGAGGCCCTCATTCGTGCGGTCCGCGAAAATCTCGAGAAGGTAGTCGGCCTGGGTAAGGTCCTTTCCCCCGACATCCTGATGGTACTGGAAGACGTGAACGAGCCGGGAAGGCTGGCGGACCTTGTTGCAGCAAATCTCGGGCTAAAGGTACATGAGTCCCAGTCGGTACTTGCCCTGGCGAACCCGGTTGAGCGCCTGCGCCGTGTATATGGTTTCCTCTCACGGGAAATCGAAGTTTACCAGATGCAGGTCAAGATCCAGTCTCAGGCCAAGGAAGAAATCAGCCGCATGCAGCGCGAGCATTATTTGCGCGAGCAGATGCGCGTGATCCGCACGGAGCTTGGCGACAACGATGGCAAGGAAGAGGTAGAGGCGCTATGGAAGCGCATGGAAGAGATGAAACTCAGCGCTGAAGCCAAGGAAGAGGCTTCCCGCCAGTTGCGCCGGTTGGAAAGGATGCATCAGGACACGAGCGAAGCGGCCTTGACCCGCACACACGTCGAGACGATTTTATCGCTGCCGTGGGGCGTCAAGTCACAGGACAATCTGGATCTCAAAAACGTCAAGAAAATCCTGGACGAGGATCATTTCGGCCTTGATCAAGTCAAGGACCGGATTATCGAGTACCTTGCGGTGAAGAAACTGAATCCTGATGCGAAAAGCCCCATCATCTGTTTCGTTGGCCCTCCTGGCGTCGGCAAAACCAGCCTTGGTCGTTCCATTGCGCGTGCTGTTGGTCGCCAATTTTCAAGGATTTCCCTCGGCGGAGTTCGTGACGAGGCTGACATCCGCGGTCACCGCAAGACATACGTCGGCGCCTTCCCGGGTCGCGTTGTCACCAGCATGAAGGCCGCGAAAAGCATGAATCCTGTGATCATGCTCGATGAAATCGACAAGCTTGGCTCAGATCACCGTGGTGATCCTTCGGCAGCCCTTCTTGAGGTTCTCGATCCCGAGCAGAACAAGTCGTTTGTTGACCACTACCTGGGAGTGGCTTTTGACCTCTCGGATGTGATGTTTATCGCGAACGCCAACACCTTGGACACAATTCCGGCGCCGCTCCGTGACCGCCTTGAAATCATTGAAGTGTCGGGCTACCTGTCTCTTATACACATCTCCGAGCCCACGAGAC
>CAWUNT010000025.1:0-13330 GCA_963923405.1 uncultured bacterium
GATAGCGTAGCGTCTCGTGGGCTCGGAGATGTGTATAAGAGACAGTCGTGGCACAACAAACGTTGCTCAACCCGAGGGCGCGTCAGGCTCTCGCGGCTTTGACCAACACGAAGAAATCATGAGCCGCATGGAACGGTGACATGAATGTTTTCACAAAGTGCGATTAAGTATTGATTTCAAGATCGCTGTGATATTATTTTTTTCACAGGTAAGAAATTCTTACGGGAATTTTCAAAGGATCATTTCAAGGAGGAAGGTCCATGTTGGGTAATCATGACGTTCATGCTCACGTAGAACACGCTGCTACTCCCGCCAAGCCGAAGAAGAAGCGCAAGAAGAAGGCTGCCAAGAAGGCGAAGAAGGCAGCAACCAAGAAGAAGGCTGGCAAGAAGAAGGCTCCCAAGAAGGCTGCCAAGAAAAAAGGCGGCAAGAAAAAAGCCGCTAAAAAAACCAAGAAGAAGGCAACCAAGAAGAAAGCCGCTCGCCGCAAGAAAAAGTAATCGCGGCGGGCAGTTATCTGCCTTTGCTTTCAGTTTGCAGAACCGCGGTCCAGGACGGACCGCGGTTTTTTTTTGCCCTTGCCGCGCCGGAATGCCAAAGGCATAACCTAGGCTCGCGAAATCGCAGTAAAACTGTCCATCTTGCCCAAGGAGTTCCGATCCGTGAATGCTGTCGTCGTGATCTATGCCTGCGCCGTGTTGGCGATGCTCGCAGCGGTTGTCTATGCCGCGCGGGTTCGTGCCGTGTCTCTCGAGTCGGGCGGCACCAGCCAGGAAGTGTCCCGTTTCAAGGAAATCTCTGACGCGATCGCTGAAGGCGCGATGGCATTCCTCGCGCAGGAATACCGTTACGTTGCCATTTTCGCGGCTGCGTTCGCGGCCGTCATCCTGTTCGCCCTCGACAACCCGGAAACCCCGGACGTCAACGAAGGGCTTTACAGCGCGACCGCATTCATCATTGGCGCCGGCATCTCGAGCCTTTGCGCGTTCCTCGGCATGAAGATCGCGACCATGGGCAACGTTCGCACGACCGTCATGGCCCGCAAGAGTATCAGCGACGCCTTCCGCGTGGCTTTCCAGTCCGGCGCGGTCATGGGATTCGGCCTTGTGGGGCTGGCGGTATTCGGCCTGCTGACCCTCACCCTCGCGTACACCAACATGTTGCACAACGTGCACTTGACCATGGAGATGGTCGCTGGATTCGGCCTGGGCGGCTCGACCGTCGCCCTCTTCGGACGCGTTGGCGGCGGCATCTACACCAAGGCCGCTGATGTCGGGGCGGATCTCGTCGGCAAAGTCGAGCAAGGGATTCCGGAAGACGATCCGCGCAACCCCGCCGTGATCGCGGACAACGTCGGCGACAACGTTGGCGACATCGCTGGCATGGGAGCTGACCTCTTCGGCTCATGCGCGGAAGCCACCTGCGCGGCCCTCGTCATCGGCGCGACGGCGGCGGCAATCGCTGAAAACGAGACTGCCCGTCTCTATCCGATCCTCCTGACTGCGGTCGGCATCCCCGTTTGCTTGATCACGGCGCTGTTCGCGCGCATGGCCCCGGACGCCAAATCGGCGGAACCGGTCCTGAAGCGCCAACTTCTGCTGTCCACGGTCCTCATGACCGCCGCCGTGTGGTTTGTGACTGAAAACGCGATGGTAGACAGCTTCATCCTCGGCACCCAGACGGTCACCCGCTACGATGTCCTCTGGTCCGTGCTGGCGGGCCTCTGGTCCGGTCTGCTCATCGGATACATCACCGAGTACTACACCTCGCACTCGTACGCTCCCGTCCGCGGCGTTGCCGACGCGTCCAAGACCGGCGCGGCAACCAACATCATCTACGGTCTCAGCCTCGGTTACGAATCGGCGGTCGTGCCAGTTCTCGCTCTTGCCGGCACGACATACCTCTCGTGGCACCTGGCGGGCATGTACGGCATCGCGCTGGCCGCGATCGGCATGATCTCGACCATCGCCATCGGCCTGACAATCGACGCATACGGCCCGGTCAGCGACAACGCTGGCGGCATCGCGGAGATGGCAGAGCTTGGCCCCGAAATCCGCAAGCGCACGGACACCCTGGATGCCGCCGGCAACACGACGGCAGCGATCGGCAAAGGTTTCGCCATCGGTTCAGCCGTGTTGACGGCACTCGCGCTGTTCGCGGCTTTCTTGACCCGTTCCGGAATCGACACCCTGAACCTCCTCTCCCCGAAAGTTTTCGCGGGCGTCCTCGTCGGCGGTGTGCTGCCGTTCCTGTTTACGGCTCAGACGATGCTGGCTGTTGGCAAGGCAGCGTTCTCGATGATCGAGGAAGTCCGTCGCCAGTTCCGTACGATCCCTGGCCTTCTCGAAGGCAAGGCTCGTCCTGACTACAAGAGCTGCGTGGCGATCTCGACCAAAGGCGCCCTGCGCCAGATGATCGCCCCGGCAGTGCTCGTGCTGGCATCACCCCTGTTTGTGGGTGTCGCTTTCGGCATCGAGGCCCTCGCAGGCCTCCTGGCCGGCTCGCTCGTCACCGGCGTCGTGATGGCTCTTTCATCGTCCAACTCGGGCGGTGGATGGGACAACGCCAAGAAGTACATCGAGAGCGGCGTTCACGGCGGCAAAGGCAGCGAGGCCCACAAGGCGGCTGTCGTTGGCGACACGGTTGGCGATCCGTTCAAGGACACTTCTGGCCCGTCACTGAACATCCTGATGAAGCTCATGGCGATCCTCAGCCTTGTGTTCGCGCCTTTCATCAAGTCAGCGCACCTCGTTGTCGCTGGCTGGTTTGGAATGTAATCTAGCGACTTAGTCAAAAGTAAAAAGCCCTGGTTCCATGAACCGGGGCTTTTCTTTTCGGGTCAATTTCAAACCCAAGACTGTTGATGGCTCATTTCGCGAGGACAATATCAAAGACCCGGTTCCACAGAGTCACATGCTGCTGGAGTTTCTTGTCCTCTGATCCACGCGCGCCCTCGAATGAGAAGGCACGACGTCCATATTTTTCCAGATAGTAGTCATCCGAACCACCGATGGCCCAATAGCCGAGCAGGTCATTCACCGTGCCGTAGGGGTAGCTGAACAGGTTGGACACGATCTCGCCAATTTCCTGATGACGCGCGAGTTGTTCGCCCGTCAGATATTGTTGAGGGTTGTAGGCCCACGGGTGGATGAGACCACCGATGCAGCAGTGGTACTCCATGGATGCCTCGATCAACAAGTCGCCGGAAAGGGACTCGCTCGCGATGAAGTCCGTGATGCTTCGCGTCTCTGGCTGCACGAACCCCTGGTTGCCGGCAGCCTGGATCCTGAAGTCGCGATTCAAGTCAGCGCCACGCGCATTCTCGCGACGACCCGCTGAGTAGCCATCCGGATTCATGACCGGCACGAAATAGACCACACCGCCCGCGGCAAGAAAGGCCTCAAACGCCGGGTTTTGCTGGCCGGGCTTCATGAACTCAAAAGGCAGCCGGTCCGTGATGTGCAGGTATTCGTTTCCGTGGATTCCCTCCGAAATGAGGATCGCCGGCCGGAGATTCCCGGGGGTGTTGCGGAAATTCTTGTCGTGAACCTTCAACACCATGAGGCGCTTGCCACTGACGGAGGTTCCGTACTGGATCCAGTCGGCGCGGTGGCCCTGGGCGGAGGCAAGTCCGGCAAACTCCTGATCGATCGCCGCCAATGGGCGCCGCGGGATGCCCGAATCACTGTGCGCCTGTTCATAGGAGAACTGCGCAAGGACAGGAGGGGCGTTGAGTGCCAGCGCACCAAAAGCAAACCCGGCAACCGACAGGAAAACGCGCAACGACTTCATGAAATGCCTCGCGGATCAAAGTTCTTTTATTGAGAGGCATGCCCATCAATCGATGGACGCCAAAGCCTTTTCGATGCGGGACTTGATCGACTTGTGAACGTTGAGACCTTGCAGGATCTGGTCGCGGTACCGCGGCTCGAGGTTGCGAAGGATCTCAAGGACTTCCTTGATTCCCATCTGCGCCATCGTCGCGCGAATGCGCTCTACCTGAGGATCAACGGCAGACGCCTCGACCTCCCGGTATCCAGACTTGAACACGGGAGGCTCGCCCGCCGGCGGCAGCGCCACGCGCGCCCTTGCAGCAGCAGGGTACTGGCGATGACGCATTTGCGCAGCCTGGCGTCTGCGAAGGATCCGCAAGGGAGCGAGAGCCACCATCATCAGAAGAACAAACGCCATTGCGGCGCCGGCACCGGCAACGACTGAAAGTTCTGTCGACCCGAAACCGCTGAACGAAGAAGCGATTCGATCCCGTAACGGCTTCGTGGCTTCCTTGATTCCAGACGCGTCAACGCGACCACCGAAAAATTCGATCAAGGCACGCGGCGGTTTCGCGGCAGCGGCAAGGGCCGCGAGGTCGGTACCTTTTTCATTCAACCATGGCGGAGGGATGCGACGGATCCTGAAATCGAAAACCGGAGCCACCTTCACGATCTGGCCCGCCTCGACTTGAGTGGCGGCAACGGGATTCGCCGGTTCAGGCCCAAAAACGATCGCGTAACCCTGTTCCTCGAAGTGTTTCCTGAAATTCTTGCGGAAGTGGAGGATCATGCCATCCGGATAGGATTCCGGGATGTAGGCTGTCATCAGAATCCGCTCGATTTCCTGGGCTCCCCCCGGACCATCTTTCAAGAAAGCCTCGGAACGGAAACCGATGTCCGGAGGCGGCGTCTTCTCCCCCATCTCAATGAAATAAGAGCGGGCAATTCCCTGGGCTTCGCCATCGATTTCCATCTGGATGGCTTGCAGCAACGCGGGATTGATTTCCCCGGCTCGCGCCAATGACGTCAGCGACACCAAGGCCGCGACATACAGGAAACTCCGGGAAATCATGTGAAGACGGCTCCTCATGAACATCAGTTGAGACCACCAAAGTGCGCAACGTAAGCCAATCCGAGCTTGCCGAACGCCGCGGCCTGGGAAAACGCGTTGGCATTGACGGTCGTGTCATCCGCCGTGTGGATGTGCGGGTTATGATCCTGAGGATGCTCGAACGGGAACGACGCGGCATAACCCCGGCGTTTCCATGAAGCGTGGTCACTGGAACCGGCTGTGAGCGAGCCCTTGCCCCAGGCGATGCCGGCATATTTGTCCACGAGGCGGCCCAGCATGTTGTTGAACGCGTCGTCGGTGTTTTCCTGGACGAACCAGATTTTGTCCGGAGTTCCCGGTTCCTTGTAGAGGTTCATGTCAATCTGGACCATGGCGACCACGTTTTTCTTCGCGACCTTGTAATCGTTCGAAATGTGCAGGCTGCCGACCAGGCCGATTTCCTCGGCCGCGTAACCGTGGATTTCAACCGTACGGTCAAACTTCGCGCCATTGGCCATGAGGACCCTGAAAATCTCCAGGTTCGTGGCCGTACCACTCGCGTTGTCATCAACGCCCGGTGATCTTTCCCGGGTACCGTCACTCCAGTTGACGCTGTCAATGTGGCTGCCGAGGATCAGGATCTCGTCTGGCCTGGTGGTACCGCGGACGCGCACCACGACACTGGCCTGACGTGAATTCATGGCCGTGTGGTCATACTTGGAAATCTCAATATCGGTCCGGCCTCCAGCCAGGGCGCGATATTTTCCGGCCAGCCAGTCCGAAACAGAAACCCCCGTCGGGGTCTGGTAGTAACGCGTCGTGATCTGGCTCATCTCATCGATGGTGGTCTTGATCCTGGCCGCGTCGATCGCGGAAGCCATCGCCGTCACCGCAGCGATCTCCGAGTCAACCGGCTTGAGCGGCACGGGCGTCACGATCCGTTCCAGGCTGACTGTCGCGTCACCAAGTCGCGTCAACACACCGCAGGCCATCCCGGCCGCGTGCAACTCCGCCGACAACTGTTCCGCCGCGGCATCGTCAAGTTGCATCAAGGCGAATTTACCAGGAACGTAGTCTGCCATCAGGCCGCTGGCCCTGACAAAGGCCGGGACATCCTTCCACCTGGACGTGTTGACGACGTACCAGGCCTTTCCGGCAACGTGCTTGAGTGAATCCGTCGATTTGACAACGGCGTGATTGCCCTCGACATGGACGATGCGTTCCTTGACCTGACGAGTCATCTCCAGGGCAGGATTGATGCCGGTACTTCCCCCCAAATCAACGATAGAGAAAGGCAGCGGCGTGACCGCGAAAAGCAACCGGATGAAACGCATGCGCGGAGAAGTCGGCATATGTAAAAGACCTCCAGAGGCCAGTTTGTGGTAATTTGGAATATTCCATCCAAATCTTAACACAAATCCGGCCACAGGAGGTCCACAGGACTTCTGCAAAAGGCAAATCAGCTATCCTGATTTCCCAGGATTCAGGGTTCAGCGTGATTTCGCGAAGGAGAAATGCATCACATCCAGGGAGCTGTCCTTGACCTCGCCAAAGACGACGAGTTCTGCCTTGGGCGCCTTGTCGAACTCGGCCGCGAACTCAATCTGGGCCTTGGTTCCTTTGCTGCGCGCATTCCTGATCGTGCTCTTCTTGAACGCGCCAAGTCCCTGGGCTTCTCCGATCTTCCTCAACAACTTGTCAACCGGGGCCTGGGCCATCTTGCGCAAGTCATCAATGGACAGTTCCTTGATCTTCTCAAACGCCACCGGCGTGAAATCACCGATGATCTCCACTTTTTCCATCTTCACCGGCCTCTCGGGACGATCATTGACCGTCTTGACCTTGGAGATCGCGATGACATTCTCAAGGCCCTTGGTGACCTCACCAAAAACGGCGTGACGCCCGTCGAGGTGCGGAGTCGCCTTCACCGTGATGAAGAACTGGGATCCGTTCGTATCCGGGCCGGCGTTGGCCATCGAAAGGATTCCGGCCTTGTCATGCTTCAGGTCCGGCGCAATCTCATCCGCGAAGTTGTATCCCGGGCCGCCAGTACCGTCGCCCTTCGGATCACCGGTCTGGACCATGAAGTCAGGAATGACGCGATGAAAGATGATTCCGTTGTAAAAACCCTTCCGGGCAAGCTCGACAAAGTTGGAGACTGTCTTCGGAGCCTTTGACGCGAACAAACGCGCCTCGATCACACCCATGTTGGTGGTGATGCGCACCGTCGGATCGGCAGCCAGGGCGCTGGTTGCGGAACCTGCCGCGAAGATTCCGCCAGCCAATGTCAACGCACGGACAACAGGACGAAAAAACATGACTATTCCTCCAGAACGTTAATGAGCGCGTTGGTGATTCTGTCGCAACAATCCGATTGCCGGAATCACCAGGAGCAACCACAGGAACACGGCACCAAGTGCCAGGGAAGCATACAAGCCTGCCGTAAACACGACTCCACGACTGGCAGCCGCCGTCACAGCAAGGGACGCACCACCCTTGCCAAACCGGTATCCGAACACATCGATCAGTTCCTTCGACCGGTAGCGTGCATCGAAACTCAGCGGAATGTAAAGGATCTCCTTGGCGGCGCGGAACAACGAGTAATCAATCGCCTTGAAGGTCATGAAGGCGGCGCCAGTACTCACCAGGGACGGTTCCAGGCACGCCCAGGTGCATGTCGCGATCTGGACCGTAGGGATGGCAAGGTTGATCCAGTCGTAACGCAGGACCGACAAGAGGAGTGGCGCGCCGATGAATTGCAGCGCGAGCGCGCAGATGTTGAGCTGGGCAAAGAACCGGCCAAGGTATGCGGTTCTGGCGTCGAGTTCCGGAATCGCGTCCACGAGCGCCCCCTGGAAGGCGAAATCCGTCATCGCCGCGACCACCTGGGTCGTCAGGACGATCGCCAGAATCCAGGCAAGTATCGGCTCGCGACGCAGAAGCGAAAGGCCAACGACATCGGTCCAGTTGGCCTTTCCGCCGTGGCCGACCGGTTTCGGATCAGGACGCTGCCCCTTGGGGTCACCCCCGGTGTGAAATGCTTTCATGGACAACCATGCGGCTGGTATGCAAGCCGCTGCAGACAACAACAGGATGTTCCTGGTGCCAAACTCGCTCACGAAAGCAGCCGTTGTCAGCCCGCCCGCGATCGCGCCGAATGAGGATATGCCGCAGACCGGGCCGTTGAGTTTACGGGCTTCGGCGGCGGTGACGCTGCTGTTGATGTAGGACCAGTACTGCTCAATGATCAGGACGACATAAGCCTCGCGCAAGACATAAAGCATCGCCGACGCGAAACGAAAACCGGCGCGATGCGCGAAATATCCAGCCGCGATCAATGCCCCGGAACCGATCGTCGTCATGAAAAGGGTACGCCTCGCGCCAAACCGCCCAAGCAAGATCCCGTAAATGTATAGAAAGGCGACCACCGCGACAGGCATGAAAAGAGTCGCGACCGGGACGGCCTCCTTGCCAAACTCCTCGATGAACAGCGACGTCGCAGAACTGCGAATGAACTCGTATCCAAGAAGCAGGAAAAAGGCCGCCAGCGCCATGCACAACGACGCGCGGATACCGGGCTTTGACCAGTCAAGGTAACGCTTCATGGCACCATTATTGCTCAGAAAGCGCAAATTGAGGAGGTAAAACCATGAGAAGTTTGATTCCGTGGCGCAGCAGCAGTGTGTTTGATCGTGTCTTCTCTGATTTCATGGACGAGCTTTCCTACTCTGTAGGCACGACGGGCCCGTCAGGCCGGTCCATGCTCAAGCTGGATACCGAATTCTCGCCAAGGGTCGATGTGCGAGACGCGAAAAAAGAAATCCTCGTTTCAGCAGAGCTCCCCGGGATGGATGAAAAAGACATCCACGTCATCTTGAATGACGACCGGTTGACGATCAAAGGGGAGAAAAGAGCCGAGCGCGAAGGAGGCGATTCGGACCGGTATTACATCGAACGTTCCTATGGCGCCTTCAGCAGGACGATTCCTCTTCCGGCTTCCGTCGACCGGGACAAATGCGAGGCGTCGTTCAAAAATGGAGTTCTCAAAGTCACGTTGCAGAAAACAAAGGAAGCCCTCGCGGCGGGCCATGAAATACCGGTAAAGCACTGACCGGTTCGCTGCTTGTCATCCGCGACGCGCGTACTTGAGCCAGTAGTAAACCGCGACCGTCGCGGACACGAGCAGCAAAACCCAGAACCCGCGCATCATGCCGCTGGCCCGGCGGGTTGATGCCAACTCCTCCATGATTTCGCCAAGGTTCGTGACAGGTATCTGATGCTCCAGGGCGGGAGCCGGATGATGCGGGATCCGCTCGATCGGACTTCGTTTACCCGACGACGCGACCGGGACAGCGCCCGGCGGCAACCTCGTCAGCAGGTTTTGCCAGGCACCCGAAAGCGCCGCGTCGAAACGGGACGCGTCAAATCCCGCGATGTGAGCAGCGACTTGCGGGGAAAACTTGTAACGCTCCACAAGAAGGATTGCCTCACGCTGCTCGCCCGGAAGGGCGCGAAGCAGTTCGTCGAGCCTGACAAGGTCAGGCGCGGCTCCCTCCCCCGAAAGGGCCGGATTTCGCAAAGCCACTGTGTCCGCGCGCCATGACTCCACCCCGAGGATCCTCGCCTCGCGGTAAAGGAAAGCGCGCGCGTCCTCCGCGGACTCGATACGCCCGCCCCCGGAAATCGATTCAGCGAGCGCCTGACAGGCATCCTGCACCAGGGTTGTCGCCTTCATGACATCCCCCGTCATGCGCATGCAATAGTCAAACAGCCCCGGGCGAAACGCCCTTATGCGGTTGGCGAGCGTTTGTGACTCATTGCGCAGCATCGCCCACCTGCGCGGAGGGAGCCTGCGGGGAGTCTTTCGCCTTGAGGCCGAAATCCATCATGCCGAACCAGCATGCCGCGTATATGAAGCCGCCAAGGATTCCCATGTTCTCGATCACGCGATCGACGTCTTGCTGGATGAATCCAATATTGCGAAGCGCGATCATCGTGATGAGAGCCATCACATGCAAACCGCTGTAAAAGCGGACGCTATGGCTCAGGATTGGACGCCTCTTGATACTGCGTCGCAAGGCATTGCGAACGGAGCGCCAGCCGACGAGCACGAACAGGAAGTCGGTCGGCCAGAACAGCCAGAGATTCGCGTTGTGATACAAATCCGTATGACGGGAGAACATCCATGAGGCCACCTGCAAGGTACCAAGTGTCCCCGACAACAACGCCCAGCCCGTCAACCCTACCCCGAGGCATGCCTGCGCGACGTGAACCAGCACGCGGTGACTGGCGTCAAGGGTGTTCCAGGCGACGCGACCGGTCCATTGCTCGGGCGTATTGAAGGCCAGGACGCGCCTGATTCCCCCGACGCCGATCATCGCGACGAAAAAGAAAAAAACCGGGATGCCGAACAAGACCTGCGCCACGATGAAGCTGTTGCGATCGCCGCTGGGCGCGTCCGGAAGTTTCACCAGTTCCTGGGAGCCATCCAGCAACATTTTACCGCCCGGGAGCGGCTGCCCGTTGTCGTCAAGGGCTGGCATGTTCATCAGGTATTCACGCAATTTCGGCGGAAAGAACATTTCATCCCAGCGCGACATCTGCCGGTCGACGTCACTGTTCATCAAGACATCCAGGCCCAGGCCAACAACCGGATTGTCGTTCAGGTAATGCCGCACATACCAGCGCCAGGCCTTGCCACTCTGTTCGGCGTCGTACTTCGCCTTGATCGCTCCGCCGAGAGCCTCATCCAGGTAGTCCCTGGGCTTCGTGGCGCAATTGTTCGTAAAGTACTGGTAAGGATAGCGGACATTTTCCGGTCGCATGTTCCACGCGATGCGATCCAGGAGTTTTTTCTTCTGAGAGGCAGTCAAGTTGACGCGCTCCTGCCAGACAGGCCGCATCTCATAATTCTGGTAGTGCTCGATGGTCCTCGAATACCCCTGCACACCGACACGATACAGAAGTATTCCCTGAAAGAACTTGAGCGCGAAACCAGGATCCGCGAAATCGAACATGCCCCAGTTGTAAACGGCATCCTGTCCGCGGCGTGAATCCACGACCCGGATCATCGTGTGACCGAATCGCGCGTAGATCTGGTCACCAATCCCGACGGTCATCAGATAAACCTCAACCGGGTCCTCGCTGGACGTCGCGGAGGAGGCTGCGCCCACGTCAGGAAAACCGGCTCTCGCGGAATTACCGGAAATCGTGAAGGCAATCACGGCGCCGAAGATGGTGGAAAACCACTTCCTCACGGGTGCCCCTTGTCGTCGCTGCCACGCTTGACCAGGCGGTCACGCAACTCAAGACGGGTCTGACGTCTGGCCTTGGCGGCCTCCATCCTCTGGATTTCCTCGGGAGTCCCGGGCTTGATTTGCGGGATCGGCGTCGCCCGCCCGAAACTGTCGAGGGCAACGAACGTCAAGTAGGCGCTGGCCGTATGGAATTTCTCGCCCGTCAGCGGGTTTTCAGCCGTGACACGGACACCAATCTCGCAACTTGTCGTGGACGTGTAATTGACCGCCGACTTCAACGTGACAATCCAACCCAGGCGGATTGGCGAGATGAAATGCATCGCGTCGATGGATGCCGTCACCACGGTCTTGGCGGCGTGCCGCATGGCGCAGGTTGCCGCCGCGATATCCACCCAGGACATGACAACACCGCCAAAAACGGTTCCAAGGGCATTTGTGTGCTGCGGCAACACCATTTCAGTCATCTCGACCCAGCTCTCGGCCGGGGATTTTGCTTTAACGGCTGATGGCATCGAATCCTCCGGGGTCGGGCGTGGTCAAGTTCGAGACAGATGGATGCGCGTCGTAAATCTGGACACGATTCTTGCCGTTTTTCTTGCCGGCATACATGGTCTCGTCCGCCATGCGCAGCAACTGCTCCTTCGACGTCGCGTTCTCCGGAAACGCGGCCAGACCGATGGACACTGTAACCTGGACTTCCTGGCCGCCGGCGGTCCGGAACTTGTGGGCGGCGACGCGCTCCCTCACGCGTTCCGCGATCACAGTGCCTGTCTCGACTGATGCTCCGAGCAAGACAAGAACAAACTCATCGCCACCATAGCGGGCGACAATGTCCACTTCGCGGACCGCATCCTTGATCACGGCACCCATCTCACCGAGCATGGAACTCCCGGACAAGTGCCCGTGATTGTCATTCACTGACTTGAACGCGTCGACGTCCACAAACAGGACACAAAATCTGGTCCCGAACCGTGTCGCCCTGCGGACTTCAATGTCGAGGGCCAAGTCCAGATACCGGCTGTTGTAGAGTCCGGTCAGGTCGTCACGGTAAAGTTCAGTCCTTGCGTCTTCGAGCTCAAACTGGCGCCGCGCGTGACCGGCAAAAGACTGGATGGCAACATCCAGCATGGCGGAACGGATCTCGCCCATGGTCTCGTCAGAAAGTCCCTGGTGACGTCCCGTCGCCGCGGAGTCGCGCGCCAGCCACTGCGCGCGCCACGCCTTGGCGGCGAGAACTGACTCCCGCAAGAAAACAACCAGCCAGCGCCCGCCATTCGCGGAAACGGCGATGAATTGACCCGCGCCCGTGAGTACCTGCCCCGGCGGATTGAACGCGCAATCATCAAGTTCCGCCTCGACCTGGGCGCAGGCATCGATGCATTCCACGCCAGCCAGCATGCGCGCCCCGGGTATCCTGAACTCGCCACGCGTCCACGACTCGACTTTGGCCGGCCTTGGCGGTTGCTGGAACCACCAGACATCGAAAACCTCGACACCGAATTCGCGCAGCAGGTGTTCCCCGAAAGCGCGAATGAGCTCCGACAGTCGTCCGGCGGAGGTCATGGCGTGAGCAAGTTCACGCGCGGGTCCGGTTATAGTCCGATCGAAATCCATAATTCCTTGAGTTCCTGATTGAACATCAAATGCGCGATGGCCCCGGCAGCCAGAAAAGGACCGAACGGAAGAGCCGTCTTGCCGTCCAATTTACGATGCCACAGCATAACACTGATACCCACGAGCGAGCCACTGACGGATCCGACGAGGATCACCGGAAAAATAGCCTGGTAACCGAGCCAGCCGCCAATGCCAGCCAGGAGCTTGACGTCGCCAAAACCCATCCCCGTTTCACGCCGGACCAGCCAGTACGTCCAGGCGACGGCATAAAGGACGCCAGCGCCGAGGATCACCCCGTAAAGCGAACTTCGCCATGTCAGGTCCGGATGAAACGCCACAACAACGGGCGACAAGAGTACGAGCCCGACGCTCAAGACGTCAGGGATGATCATCAGCCGCAAATCGATGACCGACGCGACGATCAGGATCGAGCAGAAAACGACGGCGTGGAGGAACCGCAACGCCTCCGCGTGGTCAAGGACCATGACGCGTCCGGCGCCACCGGCGAATTCGATGAAGGGGAACCGGTGGAAGATCAACGCGAACAACACGCCAGTACCGAACTCAACAACCGGGTACTGCCACGAAAGGCTGTCTCTTATACACATCTCCGAGCCCACGAGACGCTACGCTAT
>CAWUNT010000026.1:0-13235 GCA_963923405.1 uncultured bacterium
CTACACAAGGAGTATCGTCGGCAGCGTCAGATGTGTATAAGAGACAGGGGAACACGCCATGTGGAAAACGACGCACATTGATGGCAAGCCAGCCCTGATCCTGTCCGGACCGCCGGACATCACCGGAAAACAAGATCAACAAGCAGCCATCCAGCAACGGCTCCATGACCTGAAAGGCGCCGTGCGGACAGTGAATCTGGCCCTCGAACTGGGGGCTTTCGACCATCTGGGGAAGGAACGTGCTGAAGCCTTGGGCAGGGCAATCCAGATTCTGTCGGGGGAGGCGCAGTTTTTAGTCGAAGCCTACGCCGCAGACTGGTAAAAACGAGTATGGGAAGCAATTTGACACGCTCTGGGGTCTTCGCGGTCTCGGCGCCATCGGGCGCGGGCAAGACCACGTTGAACAGTCGCCTTGCCCGGAACCACCCCGACATTGAAATCTCAGTCAGCCTCACGACGCGCAACCAGCGTCCGGGTGAGGTTGACGGCAAACATTATCATTTCGTCGATCGCGCCGAATTTCAGAAAAATGTTGATGCCGGCCGGATGCTTGAGTGGGCTGAAGTTTTCGGCAATTTATACGGCACAAGCAAATCCGAAGTGGAACGCATCACAGGCAACGGACACAAGGTGATCCTGGAGATCGACGTCCAGGGTTGGCGCACGGCAAAACCAAAGCTGCCCGGCGCGCTTTCCATTTTCATCCTGCCGCCATCGATGGTCGATCTCTGGAACCGCCTGGAAAAGCGTGGGACTGATACCCCTGAGGTATGTTGGCGCCGTTTCAAAGCCGCGCGCGATGAAATCGCAGCCGGCCGCATCTATGACTACTTCATCGTCAATGACGACCTCGACCGGGCCTACGCCGAATTGGAGGCCATTATCGCCAGGGGTGAGCCTGGCAAGACCTCGGGCGAGTCGGGAAAGGCGCTGTGTGACCGCTTGCTCGAGGAGTTCGAGCGCAGCCATAAGATACTGGAATTAAAGACGATTCATGGGAAAATTTAATTCCTTCCAATCTGGACGACCGGTGAAATCCTGAGCTACGATCAAAAAACGCCGACAAATCTTGACGATAGCTCGGACGTGAGCTGTCCACCGGGAAGTACACAGAGGCGTGAGGTCGGCGCTTTGGATCCTGTCAAGCCAACAACCCCTGACTTGCTATTCAACGACCTGCGGGCAACGGTTGCCGCGTACCTTCCGAACCAGGACTTGAGTCCCCTTGAAAAGGCTTATCACTTCGGAGCGGACCGCCACGGCCCGCAACTGCGCGTGTCCGGTGAGCCGTACATCACCCACCCGCTCAACGTCGCCTTGATCTTGACCCGCTTCAAGGCGGATCTCGCTTCATTGACCGCGGCGATCCTTCACGATGTCGTCGAGGACACTGAAACGCCTCTCACGGAAGTCGAACAAATTTTCGGCAAGCAGGTCGCTGACCTGGTCGACGGCATGACAAAGATCGGCAAGATCGAATTCCGTTCCAGTCAAGAACGTCTGGCGGAGAATTTCCGGAAAATGCTGTTCGCCATGGCGAAGGATGTTCGCGTCATCCTGATCAAACTGGCGGACCGGTTGCACAACATGCGCACCATCGAGGCACTGCCTCCCGCGAAAAAGCGCCGCATCGCGCAGGAGACGCTCGACATTTACGCTCCGCTCGCCAGCCGCCTCGGGATCTACGGGATCAAGAGCGAGCTTGAGGATCTTTGCCTGCGTCACATCAAACCCGACGTGTACAAGGAGCTCAAGGGCAAGATCGCCGCGAAAAAAGCCGAGCGGATGGCATACATCGACGAGGTGAAGGAGAAACTGGAGTCAGAACTCAAAAAGTACGGATTCCAGAACGCGATTGTTTACGGTCGCCCCAAGCATTTCTTCTCGATCTACAAGAAGATGATCGAGCGCCACCTCGCGTTCGAGGACATCCACGACTTGTTCGCGTTCCGTATCATCGTTGAATCGGTAAAAGATTGCTACGAGGCGCTCGGTGTCGTCCACGCGATGTGGAAACCCATGCCAGGACGGTTCAAGGATTACATCGCCATGCCCAAGGCGAACATGTACCAGTCCCTGCACACAACCGTGATCCGCCCGAACGGGGAGCCGGCGGAAATCCAGATCCGCACGCACGAGATGCATGAGACCTGTGAATTCGGTCTGTCTCGTGGGCTCGGAGATGTGTATAAGAGACAGTGGCTGCGCCAGATCATGGAGTGGCAGACAGAGCTGAAGGATCCCGAGGAATTCCTCGAAGCCGTGAAGGTTGACCTGTTCGACGACGAGATTTTCATTTTCACGCCGAAGGGTGATGTGATCCGTCTGCCCCACGGGGCAACGCCTCTTGATTTCGCGTTCAACGTCCACTCGGCGATCGGCTTGACAACCGTTGGCGCCAAGGTCAACGGGCGCATCGTTCCGATCAAGAAGAAACTGAAATCAGGTGACATCGTCGAGATCCTGACCTCGCCCAACCAGAAGCCCAGCAAGGACTGGTTGAATTACGTGACGAGCTCTCGCGCGAAGAACAAGATCCGTTCCTACCTCAGGAGCCAGCAACGCGAGAAAAGCCGGAAAATGGGACGTTCGCTCATGGAACAGGCGTGCGAAACGCGCGGACTTGACCTTGAAAAACTTCTCAAACAGGGGATGGGTGAGAACCTTGCCAGGGCCGGCAAGGAAAGTAATTTCGATGACCTCCTGGCTTCCATCGGGTACGGAAAACTGGAAGCAAAGGAAATCCTCGCCAGAGTCTTGCCGGACAAGGAAATCAGGGGCGAATCCGGGGTTGACGCCGGCACGCCTGAGTCAGCGCCCGCAGTCCCCGGATCGATTCGAAGCGAAGCAAGGGAAGCCGCTCAATCCGGGAGTGCCGCGGGCACATCCACCAAGGCGGGCCCGAGTCACGGCATCCTCGTCAGCGGAATCGACAACGTCCTGGTCAACTTCGGACGCTGCTGCAATCCACTGCCAGGCGAGGAAATCCAGGGATTCATCACGCGCGGCCGCGGCGTCACCGTGCACCGCGCGACGTGTTCACGCGCACTTGACCTGGATCCGCAACGGCGCGTTGTTGTCCAATGGGCTGGGATCGCAACTGGCGAAACCCAGACAAGTGCCAGCCACTTTGCCTTCATCCGGGTCATCACCCGGGACCGGCCTGGAGTCCTTGCCGATGTAACAATGGCAATTTCCTCATGCGGCGCCAATATCCAGCGCGCGAACATCCAGGTTTCCGCGGATCTCCTGGGCGTCCTCGACTTCGAGCTGACGCTCAACGGACTCCCCCAGTTGCAGGCGATCATCCGCAAGGTGGAGTCCCTTCCGGACATTGTGTCTGTGGAACGCAGAAGTTCCGGCCGGCCACAAAACGGGCGCGTAATCTGATATCCTTGTTGGACAACATCAATGGTAACGTCGCGTTGACCGGGAGCACCCAGCCATGATCAAACGAGTGACGATCGCCGCCCTCTCCCTGGCGATAAACATCCTGACGGCCTCTGCTGCCAGCGCTGCTCCGCAGGGGACCAATTCAAAGCAAGCGAGTGTCGAGTTCACGACCTCGCCCCAGCCTGACGGGCAACTGAAACTGGAATTCAAGACCGTCCCGGCCAAAGGCCTCAAGATCAACCATGACGGACCATGGTCACTCGAGATCAAGGACCACCCCGGACTGGACATCGCGGCCAGCAAACTCGGCCGGGCTGATTTCAGTGAATCCGTCCCGGGATTCAGCCTTATGTCAAAACCCAAGACCAAGGCCGGCAAAGTCAGTTTCAAGATGGTTGTATTCGTGTGCACTGAATCCAAGTCACAATGTTTCCGCGACGTCCATCAGGGGAGTTTTGATTGGGCGGTGAAATGAACAAATCCGGACGCGGGATCATGGACCGGGGCAACCGTAACCTGGTGTTGATCGTCGCGTATGAGGCGAAAGCCCATATTGCCAGTGTCCTCGACCGTTTTCCGGCGGAGATATGGAACAACCCCGCCTGGGAAGTCCTCTGTATCGATGACGCCTCCACCGACAACACGGCAGATATCGCCGCGTCATGGGGCAAACGACACGCGAGACGGAACCTCACCGTCCTTAAAAATCCGGTCAATCAGGGTTACGGCGGCAATCAGAAGCTTGGTTACAGGTACGCGATCGACAACAATTTCGACCGCGTGATTTTGATCCACGGAGACGGTCAATACGCGCCTGAACGGGTCACTGGCATCGCGGCGACAATGAAGGCCGGGAGCACCGAGGTGTTTCTGGGGGCCAGGACCTGGTCATACTGGAACGCGCGCTCCGGGGGAATGCCGCGCTACAAATACGTCGGCAACAAGATCCTGACCTGGTTGCAGAATTTCATGACCGGGCAAAACCTGATCGAATACCACACGGGACTTCGCGGTTATTCCGTTGGTTTCCTCAAGCAAGTCGCGTTCGATTTGAACTCAAATGACTTCCATTTTGATACCGAGATCCTGCTGCAGGCATTCTTCAATCACGCGCGGATCACAGAGCAACCGATCGAAACCAGGTACGGCGACGAAATTTGCAGGGTCAACGGGCCGGTTTACGCCCTGCAGGTTTTTCTGGCGACGATGCATTTCTCGCTCATCCGCGCTGGATTTTTGAATTCCCCGCAATACCGTCGCGCCCGTGACGACCGTTACATGGACAAGACCACAAGCCCATGGTCATCGCATGGTGTCGCGCTTGCCATGCTCCGTAAATACGAGCCAAACTCGGTCCTGGATATCGGATGCGGCACCGGGCACGTCGCGAAGCGCCTCCTCGAAAACGGGATCGCGGTGCATGGACTGGACCGCGATGATTACTCGACTGGCGCAAAATGGGCCAGTTTCACCCGGATCGACCTGGACCGTCAAAACTTACAGACCGACACGTCAAAATTCGACGCGGTGCTGTGCCTCGACATCATTGAGCACTTGAAAAAGCCCGAAGAATTTCTGTTGACTATCCGGGACAACTTGCGCAGCGGGAAATCCCCGGTTGTGCTCCTGTCGACGCCAAACGTTGCCTTCCTGCCGGTCCGCATGGCGCTCCTGCTTGGCTTTTTCAATTACAGTGACAAAGGCATCCTTGACCTTGACCACAACAGGCTGTTCACGCGCGACAGCTTCTTGAGACTGATCCGCAACGCGGGTTTTGACATCATGGAAGTATCTCCCGTGCCCGCGCCGTGGGATTTTGTCCTTCCGGGACCGTTTGGCAGGGCGATGGTTCGACTGCATGCGTTGGCCGCGCGGGTGTGGCCGTCTTTGTTTTCATTTCAGACGCTGGTCGCGTGCCGCCCGCGAGAAAACCTTCGCGTGCTGCTGGATAACGCCGTGTGTTTTTCGAGATCAGATCAGGTTATGGGTGACCGCGGTCAAACCGCATAACTTGTAAAGAACACGACAACCGACGTTGGCGTCCCATTCACTCCCGCCCGATGGATCAGGGGAAACTTCGCACAAGTCAAACCCGATCACTTTACGTCCGGATTCCGCCAACGACTCGAGCAGGTAAACAGCCTCATCAAACGAAAGACCACCCGGAACCGGCGTCCCGGTTGAAGGGCAACACACAGGATCAAGTCCGTCGATATCAAAGGACACATACACCTTTTCAGGGAGGGTGCTCACGATCTCCTTGCAAATGGAATCCCAGGATTCTCCCCGCGCCTTGCGTTTGAAAATGTCGCGCTGGTAAAAAACGGCCCCACGCCTGCCAAGACCCTTCATGTAATCGCGTTCTTCCTCGCAGAAGTCCCTGATACCGACTTGTACCAGTTTCGAGACCGCCGGTACCGTTTCCATGACATTGTAGAAAATCGACGCATGGGAGAAATCGAATCCTTCATAGGCCTTGCGCAAGTCATGATGCGCGTCGAAATGGAGTACACCGAAACCGTCCGGGTGACGCTCTCCCAGCTCCTGGACAAGACCCAAAGGGGATGCGTGATCGCCCCCCACGACCGCGGCCACAGCGCCCCTGTCCAGGATGGCTTTCGAGCAATTCCTTACGTGGCGGTTCAACGTCGCGGAACCTTCGTTGACCGCAGCGAGATCGCCGGGGTCAGCCTCGCCCTCGCCCAGATCAGCCATGACCTTCTCGGCGCGGATTCGCAGTGACGTATTCAATCGTTCGATCGATTCCGGAGAAGGCAGGAAGGCGATTCCCGCGCGGTAGACTTTGCCGAAACTGCCATCGTCCAGATCCAGTTGATGGCTCGCGGCAATGATGGCAGCAGGTCCGCGTGCTGTACCGGGACGGTACGATGTGGTCACATCCCAGGGAGACGGAACCAGCACAATCCTGGCCTGCTCCGGATCCAGATCCGCACCCAGAAAACCCGAATCTTCCGAGGGGGGCGTTCCGCGCTCCAGACGTTCCATCGCGGCCACGAAATCATCGAGTTTCTTTTTCATGACGAGGTACCTTTTCCGGCTATGGCATCCTTCAGGTGCTGTTCATTCCAGATTTTTACGCCAAGTTCACGGGCTTTTTTCATTTTCGTGGACCCGGAATCAGGTTCCTCGGTGACCACCGCATGCGTGTTTTTCGAGACCGACGAAGCCAGTTTCCCGCCCGCTTGCTTGATCCATTTCTCTACTTCCGCGCGGGGGGCCGACAATGCGCCTGTGATGACGAACTGGAGACCCGCCAGGGGACCGTCCAATGCCCTCACCCCTCCCGCGGGAGCGACGGGTTCGACACCAGCCGAGAGCAGCTCGCGAACCCAGGGCCTTCTCATCGCGAGGCCGGTTACGATCTGGTTGGCCGACTTTTCGGCAAAACCCTCGATGGCCGAAATATCGCCAGCCGTGGCGCTCTGGATTTCATCAAGCCCGGAAAAATGCTCCAACAACTTTTCCCAGGTCGTACGTCCAGCGCCTTCGATGCCGAGGCCATTGAGGAAGGACGCCAGAGGCAGTTTCCTCGAAGCCTGGATGTTGCTGTAAAGCTTGGCGGCCATTTTCTCGCGAGTTTGCGGGATGACGAGGAAGTCCTCTTCCCGCAACTTGTAAAGATCAGCCATGGTCGAGACAAGCCCCGCTTCCATCAGGGGAACCAGGCGTTTCTCGTTCAAATCATCGATTTCGGCACAGCGGATCCAGTTCAAGATCGCGCCGAGTTGCTGTGCGGGGCAACCAGTCGCGTTGGGACACTTGAGCCGGACATCATCACTGACAAGCCGCGTACCACAGTCTGGACACTTATCGGGCCAGCGATAATGCCCGTGGGCCGCCTCCACCACACCAAGGAATTTCGGTATCACTTCCCCGGACCGGACAATTTCAATCCGGTCGCCCTTCTTGAGATTGAACGCTTTCACATGCGCCGCGTTGTGCAGGGTTATGTTGGTGATCGAGGCACCACTCAAAAAAACCGGATCAATCACCGCGACCGGCGTCACAATCCCGAGACGCGAAGTCGCCCATGTGATCTCCTTGATCGTCGATACGGCAGTTTGCCCCTGCCACTTGAACGATAATTTGTAGCGCGGATGATGGGCCGTGACTCCCAACTCCTCATGAAGCGCCAGATCGTCGTAACTGAATACAGCGCCATCGAGGCCAATCTCATCCTCAGCGATCAAACCCTTCACGTACTCGAGATATCGTTGGATGTCGTTGCGGTCCCCGAGCCTTTCGGGATGCGGCAACGAAAAACCAACCTTGCCGAGCCATTCAAATTTGGCGACTTCCGTCTTGAATCGCGGAGCGGCGCGCCCGTCTCCGCCAGGAATGAAATCAACCGCGAAAAACGAGAAATATCGCGACAACTCAAAGTGGACCTTGCGTCCCAGCAACCCGGCGACAATATTCCGCGGGCTCGTCGGACGCTCGAGTCCCATTTGAGCCATCTCGTCAGAGAGACGCAGGAAGTTCCCTTCCGTGCAATAAAGTTCACCGCGAATCTCACAATTCAATCCACCCGCGATTTCCCGCGGAATGTCCGCGATCCACAGCACCTTCTCCGTGACGTCCTCGCCAACCCGGCCATTTCCCCGCGTCTTTGCCACGATGAGGCGGCCATTCTCGTAAACAACGCTCAGGCTGTTGCCATCCACTTTGAGAGTGCCCATCACCGGACGGTCACCAGCCCACCGAAACAACTCGTCGACTTCATAAGTCTTGTCGAGGGAAAGCATTGGTGTCGCATGCTCGACTTTTCGCGCCACGGCCGCCGACGGCACGCCCGCGCCGACAATTTGCAGAGCAGGGTGATCTGGCGCGAGCGCCTTCAATTCATCTTCAAGCGCGTCATAGGCCGCGTCAGAAATTTCCGGTTTTCCGGAATAATAGGCTTTCTTGTGACGCATGATGGCATGAGCCAGCTCCGATATCCTGCTGGCTTTGACCGGGCGTTCCACGCCCTCCTCAATCACTTTCTTCTGCATGATACTCACTTGCCCGGTGCGATCCATTTTTCAATACCGGCAGTCACCTTCGGGTCCAAGGGACTGACCGCAGGCTCAAATCTGGCAACAACGTCTCCGCTCCTGCTGACAAGGAACTTCTCGAAGTTCCAACTGATCTCACCACTGAAACGCGCGCTACCAGTCAGGAACTTGTAGACTGGCTGCTTTGCCGGTCCGATGACCTTGCCCTTGGCGAACATCGGGAACTTGACCTTGTAGTTCAGGTCACAAAACTTCTTGATCTCGGAGTTGGACCCGGGCTCCTGCATCGCAAAATCGTTGCTTGGAAATCCGAGTACGATGAAGCCCTTCGTCTTGTACCTCTCGTACAGGGCCTGCAGGTCCTTGTACTGGTCCGTGAATCCGCAACGGGAAGCCGTGTTGACGACAAGCGCAACCTTGTCCTTGTATCGCGCCAGGTCAACCAACTTGCCATCAATGGCCTCGACCGAAAAACCATAAAGTCCTTGTGGTGCCTCGCCACCTTTCCCGGCGAAGGCCGTCACAGGGAACAAGCTGAAAAACATGAGCGCCAGAACTGACCTCATACCGCCCCTCCACTGGCAACTTCCATCCGTGCCGCACTGCGTTGCAAATGCCTCCGGAATGAATGCATGACAAAAAGATGCACGATGGCCTGCGTATTCTTGTAAATCCACCATGGCAACGCCGGTGGGTAATCGAAAATCGCTGCCATCACATACCGGCCCCCGAGAACCTCGCGGAATTCGAACCTGCCGGCTTTCGTCGCTGAATGATCCGTCAACGCGCCACCGGTAATAAAAAACAACTGTCTGTTCCCCGTACTCCGGTTCGCGACATATTTCAGGTAGAGGAACGTGATTTCAATGGCCGACGTAAAAAAGCGGAACTTGAACACCAGAGAACCGTCCGGCGCGCGCTCAACCCTGATGAAAGGCCAGAAAAACCGGATCAGCCAGTGAGCGTATCGATCCGCGGTCCACGCGGCGTCGCGGCCACGCGGCAACGGCAACCTTTGGACCGAGCAGACCGTGTTTGCGGCGGTCACGAAGGTTGAAACAGATCGCGGGGCGGTTCTGCGCCGCGCCTCCAAGGCGTCCTTCAACGCGTCCCGGAAAGACACGGGTTTGATTCCATACCATTCAAATATCTCTTGGTTACGCGGCACCATCTCGTGACGCAAACTTTCAATCAGAGGCGCGACCAGTTCCTTGGGCGCGCCTGTGACGAGACGAACCCACAACCGCGACAATTTCGGGCTGAACATGAATACCGGGATCAACAGGCGACGCTTGCCCATCATCTCACCGGTGATCTTCATCATCTCCAGGTAGGTGACATTTTCCGACCCGCCAAGATCATAATTGCCAGCGGGGACGGCGGGGTCCTTGATCACCCTGGCCATGACACGGACAACATCGTCGATGGCGACAGGGCAACTACGCGTCGATGTCCACTTTGGACAGATCATCACGGGAAGGCGTTCAACCAGTTTTCGCATCATTTCGAACGAGGATCCACCCGGCCCCACGACCAGCCCCGCGCGCAGCGCCACCAGAGGAACACCATGGCACGCGATCGCGTCCTCGACCTCAAGCCGGCTGGCGAGGTGACGCGATAATTTGTCATCAGGAATGATGCCACCAAGATAGACGACTTTTTTAACGCCGCACGCCTTGGCCGCCCGACCGAAGTTGTCGGCAATCATGAGGTCAAGGTCCTCAAACCCGCCCTGGGTAAGGCGGGCGGATGGCAACATCGAGTGAACGAGGAAAACGGCAACGTCACAATCCGCCAGCGCGTGCTCGGTCTCCAGCGCGGAGAACAAGTCACAACGCCGCCAGACCAGCCCCCCGAGTTTGTCCGTGGCCGTCCGTGCCGTGTCTTGCAACCGCCCCGGATCGCGACTCAGGGCAACAATGTCACAATCTGGCCCAAGCGCACCAATCAGGGCGCGACCGACGAAACCGCTGGCTCCCGCAATGGCAACACGCGGACGCGCGGGCCTCGGAGAATTTTGTTTGCGCTCAGGATCCGGTGACGACATCAAACGCTCCCCTGACATCCAACGGAACATCGAGCGCCTCAAGGTGCTCATACAGGCAAAGCAAATATGCGCCGAGCGCGAAAAAATCCGGATGCAACCGCGTCTTGTTCTTTTTGCAACTCTCAAAAATCGCCTGAAACGATTTCTTGAAGGCCGCCAATGAGAATCTGACCGCGGACTGGTCACCGTTTCCGAAATGCGCCTTGAACGCGTCCTGCGCATGTCCCAGGTCAAGAGCTGAAAGACCAGCGAGAAACTCACCTTCGTCAGCGCGGTAGAAACCAGCATACATTTGCCGGATGGCGGCGAGGAACTGCCCGTCCCATTCGTAGTAAATGGGCTTCGGATTCCACGTTACCTTGCCCCCCTTGAACTCGAATGCCGAAGCGCGCAAATCCAGAACAGCAGCCTCGAAATCAAATATCTGCCGGAAATACAGCTCAAGCACCGCGCGACCGCGGGCCTTGGGATCGGCGCACTCGGCAGCCGGCAACCTGGGCAGGGCCTTTCGGACCTTTTTCAGCGTCTTCTCGAACTCCGCGGGATTCGCGTAATCCTTGACCAGCTTTCCGAAAACCCGCGCCATGCCAATGGTCGGAACAACATCGAAAAAAGCCGGCGACACGAATCCCGTGAGCAATTCCCAGTCAGTGCCCCGAAGGGACTTGAACAAAGTCTGAATCACAAATGCTCCCTGAAACAATCATCCCGGCGCCGATAAAAAAACCGAAAGGCACTCCTGCTACCAGACCGTAACCCGCTGGTCCGGCTTGAGGGTCATTTTGTCACCCTCCTTGCAACTGAAGGCTTCAGCGAAACCCTGCTGGTGCTTCACCTGCTCATTCACCCGGGCCTTGACAGCCGAGTGAGGGTCCGTTTTCAGCAACAACTCGGCCATCTTTGGCCGGACAACTCCGCACCAGACCCGGGCATACTGCGTGAAAAAGTCGCGCTTCGCAGAGGCAGGCGGGATAACTTCCGATCCGCTCGCCATGCTGAAGGCCGTCTTGTAACCAAAGGTCAATCCAACAAGGTCGCCAATGTTCTCGCCGAGTGTCAGCTTGCCGTTGTGACCGATCGCGTCGAACTGCGCGACGAGTCCTCCCGTCCTCTTGCGGAACTCATCGAGATCCGCATCCGTCATCCACTGCTTCAGCCGGCCTTCATTGTCGTATTTCGATCCTTTGTCATCGATGCCATGGCCGAGCTCGTGTCCAATGACCGCGCCAACGGCCCCGAGGTTCACGTGGTCAGGGGCCTTCGGGTCGTAAAACGGATACTGCAATATCCCGAGGGGCATCACGAACTTGTTGTCCGATGGCGAATAGTACGCGTTGACCGTCAATGGAGACATGCTCCAGCGATCACGGTTGCGAGGCTTGCCAAGCCGCTCGAACATCCTCGCGTTCAAGGCCTTGTCCAGGGCGATTGCGTTTGAGTGGCGCGCCACCGGTGAATACTTCACCGAGGGGTTGAAGTCCCACTCCTCCTCATTACGCGGCTTCACCAACTGCAGTTTGGCAGTCTTGATCTTGTCGATCGCTCCTTGCTTTCCGGCGCGATCAAGCCATGTGTTTTGCTCCAGTCCGCGAATGATCTCGGCACGGACCTTCTCAGCGAGAGCGATGAATTTTTCCGTAGGGAAATCCGGGAACAGGCGATCGATCAGGACCGAGTCCAGCTCCTTGCCAAACTGGTTGATCGCCATTTGGGCGCAACGCTCATCCCGCGGCGGCCGCTTGTCCGGTCCGCCGAGCTGTTTGCGGTTGAACTCAAAATTCTTCCGGAAAAACTCCGGATAAGCGTCATCCATGATTCCCGCGAGCGAATGCCAGCGGTAAACATCCTTCAGTGTCTCGAGATCGCCAGACGCGAACTGGCGATCAACCCAGGCGAAGTTACCGGGGGCGATATCCCGCAACAAGGTTCCATCGGGTACTTTATCCAAAGCCGTCGCGAGCTGGATCGCCGGATGCCGCGCCGCGAATTCCTTCTTGCCGATATAACGCTTGCTGCTGAACAGCTCACGCATCTCGGCCGGCAATGGATACGACTGCGCGAACTCCTTCTCAAACGCGACCACACGCGCGGCGCGCTTCGCGGCGTCTTTCAATTTCAACGTCTTGAAAAACCCGGTGATGACGCCTTCCAGGTCCCTGACGACGTCTTTCTTGTCGTAGTAGCTGCGTTCTGGCAGCGTCTTCATGGCGGCCAGCACCAGGAAGTCCTCCCGGGCTGGATCGTCCTGGTTCGCGATGGAACCAATCTCAAATCCGCTGTATTCACCGCCATCCAACCGGCTGCCGGCCCACGCCGCAAGATCGCGGTTACTTTTCAGATCGTCGATTTCCTTGAGGGTACGTTCAACGATCGACCGCTCGTCCTTCTTGCTGCCAGCAGGATCCATGCATGCCTGGTAATTGTCGCGCAAATCCTTCTCGTGGCCGTCAAGCTTCCGCTTCTCGACAAGCAGCCCGCCCAGATACTTCTTTTTCTTGTCGAGTAGTCGCTCGCTCGAATCGCTGAACGAGAAAATATGCCGCGACCGGTCAGGACGAAGTTCAAACGTATCGATCACACCAGAGCACGCGTACTCATAAAAATCAGTGCACGCGTTGACAGATGGATTGACCGGGTACTCGCGCCGTTCCGGAATCTGGCTCGACTTTTTCGGCGCCACCGCGGCGACGCAGCTCATCCCTGCCACGACGACTGTCGCAAACAACCGGATCTCACGATGAATCATGACTGTCTCTTATACACATCTCCGAGCCCAC
>CAWUNT010000027.1:0-12831 GCA_963923405.1 uncultured bacterium
AGTGTTTGGGCCTCTGGTGTAACTCCGGCCACTCCGATAAAATAGAAACATGGATCACTTGTCCGAATATGACATCCGCAGGATCATGCGATGGCTGGCCTGGTCGGCGACAGCCGTCCTGCTGGCAGGCGTTGTGCGCGGGCGCAGCTCTATCGGGACCTATTTCAAGCTCAGGGAAAGCGCGAAAAAGCTCGAGGCCGCCGTCGCCAATCTGGAGGCGGAAAATCACGAGATGCAGTTGGAAATCGAGCGCATCAAGTCCTCGAAGAGCTACGCCCGGAAAGTCCTGCGCGACAAGTACCACGTGACCGATAAGGATGAGAAAATCATCTTCTTCACTGAGTAGTTGCGGAAAACTTTTTTCATTAAAAACTCTTGAAATTTTAATAATTTTATGGGATTTCATTGGCTCCGGAGTCTGTCGGAGCTGTTGCCTTGTATCTATCTGTAATCACAGGTAAAAAAAGTTTGCGCTCGCCCTGGCTTTGGCTGGCCATGGGCATCTCACTGGCATGGGGCCTCGTGATCTCCTTTGGTCCAGTGACGGCCGACAATACCCTTCCCTTCGACCACAACGAACCGGTAGACCGCCGGGTGATCCAAATGGCGACATGCGCAAGCGAACGGATGAGCGCTGAACAACTGGCGGCAAAGCGTTTGGAGGCGGCCGCCATGGTGCGTTGGTTCAAGGCCAAGCTTCGCGTCTATGAGAGCGAACTAAAGCAACATGTCATCGAGGCGGAATACAACAAGCGAATCTTTGATCGTTTGAAGGGCATCGCCGGAGCCGTTCCTGAAAAGAACATCCTCGAATTTGAGAAGAAGGTCGCTGTGGATGTGGCGGACACAGAGCAGTTGCAGGCATACATCGACATGGCCAAGGCCGATATCGATGCCGCCAGCGCAAGGGTTGAATTCCTGAAGGGAGAATGCAGATGATCAGCACCAACGGAGTCAGCCTCTCCTATGGGCAGCGCGCGCTGTTCCAGGACGTATCCGTCAAGTTCCTTCCCGGCAACTGTTACGGCCTGATTGGCGCGAATGGCGCTGGCAAGTCGACATTTTTGAAAATCCTCTCCGGGGAGATCGAGGCTGATTTCGGCGATGTTTTCGTCACTCCCGGTCAGCGGATCGCTGTGCTCAAGCAAAATCAGTTCGAGTTTGACGAGGTCAATGTCCTCAAGACCGTCATCATGGGAAACAAGTTTCTTTATGACGTGATGGTCGAGAAGGATGCCCTCTACGCCAAGGAGAACTTCTCGGACGAGGACGGGATCCGCGCCTCAGAACTCGAGACCCGGTTCGCGGAGTTGAACGGTTGGGACGCGGAGTCCCAGGCGGGCGAGATGCTCCACTCACTGGGTGTACCTGACAGCGCGCATGCCCTTCTGATGAAGGACCTTGAGGCCGGGATGAAGGTTCGCGTTTTGCTGGCCCAGGCGCTGTTTGGCAATCCGGACATCCTTCTCCTTGACGAGCCGACCAACAACCTCGACATCAAGTCCATCATGTGGCTTGAGGAATTCCTGTGCGAGTTCAAGAACACCGTCGTCGTCGTCTCCCACGACCGCCACTTCCTGGACAAGGTGTGCACTCACATCGCCGATATCGACTTCGGAAAACTGACACTCTACACGGGTAATTATACGTTCTGGTACCAGGCCAGCCAGCTCATGCTCAAGCAGCAGCGCGAGCAGAATCGCAAGGCTGAGGAAAAGATCAAGGAACTGAAGTCGTTCATCGAGCGATTCTCAGCGAATGCCTCAAAATCACGGCAGGCGACTTCGCGGAAAAAAATGATCAGCAAGTTGAGCGTCGAGGACGTCAAGCCATCGACGCGTAAATACCCTCACGTCCATTTCACGGAAGAGCGCGAAGCCGGCAAAGACTTGCTCATCACGACCGGGCTGACGGGAGAGCACAATGGACGCGTCATGTTCCAGAACCTGAACCTGACGATCAGCAAAGGCGAGAAAGTGGCCTTTGTTGCCCGGGACAGCCAGGTCCTGACTACCTTGATGCAAGTGTTGATGGGCGAGATCCCTGCGAAATCCGGAGAGTTCCGCTGGGGCATCACGACCTCGCGTTCTTATTTCCCGAAGGACAATGGTTCCTGGTTCGACAAGGAATTCAACCTGATCGACTGGCTTCGCCAATACGCCACCAAGGACAGCGAGCGCGATGAGGAATACGTCCGTGGTTTCCTTGGTCGCATGCTCTTCAGCGGGGAAGAGGCGACGAAGAAGGCGCGTGTCCTTTCCGGGGGCGAGAAGGTCCGTTGCATGTTGGCACGCATGATGCTCATGCGCGGAAATGTCCTGGTCATGGACGAGCCGACCAACCATCTTGACCTGGAGTCGATCACGGCCCTGAACAACGGACTGATCAATTTCAAGGGAACGATCCTTTTCACTTCCCAGGACCGGGAGTTCGTCAATACCATCGCAACCAGGATTGTCGAGATCACCCCCAAGGGTACTATCGACAAGGTCATGAGTTACGACGAATATCTGGAGGATCCAGCGATTTCAGCGCAGCGGGAATCGCTGTACTGACGCGCAATGAAAGATCTGACGGTTGTCCACCTGTATCCTTTCTTCAATCGCATGGGCGGCATTGAGAAATACCTTCTGGACATCCTCCCCCACCAGAAGTCCAGACACGAACTGATCCTCGTCGGCGGTGAGTTCGATGAGGAGGTCACCGGAGAATACCGGACCGTCAAGGTTGGATTCCTGAGGCGCCCTCGCTTTCTTGTATCTCTCTCGTTTTCCATCGCGGCACAACGCGCCATCGGCAGATTGGCCCGGCTTGGGCAGATTCGCGGAAGGCACTGCGTTTTACACGCACAGGGGGCCAGCTGTTTTCGTCAGGATGTCGTTACAGCCCACAGTTGCCACAAGGCATGGTTTCTCGGGTCATTGCGGGAGCAAAAGCCGTTCTCTTGGCCCTGGATCCGGAAACTGATGAACCCGGTTCATTATCTGACCATCGCGATTGAGACGATCCAGTACCGGCCGCGCAATCACCGTCGAATCATCGCGATATCGAACTGCATCAAGGCGGAACTGATCAAGCACTTCGGTGTCAACCCGGACCGTATTTCTGTCATCCATTCAGGTGTTGACTGCGAAACATACAACCCGTCCGGGCGGGAAACCTTTCGCGATCCGGTAAGGACTCGTCATGGCATACCAGTTGACGCGACCGTTTTGTGTTTTGTCGCCAATGAGTTCCGTCGCAAAGGGTTAGCCACGGTTGTCCGGGCGATGGCTGCCGCGAGCAACAAGAGGCTCCATTTGTTGGTCGTGGGCAGGGATGACCCCGCGCCATTCCTCGGGCTGATCTCTGAGCTTGGGTTGTCATCGCGGGTGCATTTCACCGGCCCGGTCCGGGGAGTTCACGAATATTATGGCGCCTCAGATATATTTGTGCTGCCAACGTTGTATGAACCATTCGGCCTGGTCATCACCGAGGCGATGGCGGCCGGATTGCCGGTCATCACAAGCAAGATCGCGGGCGCGGCGGAACTCATGACGCCGGGTGTCGACGGAATCCTTCTTGAGGATCCACGGGACCCGAAAGAACTGGCCAGTGCATTGGATGATCTCGATGCGAAATTGTCACGCGATGAAATGGGGAAGCACGCGCGAGAGACGGCGGTGAGACAGAGGTGGGAAGATGTTGTCGAGCGGATCGACGGAGTCTACCAGGATGTCTTGAGGGGATCCGCTGCAGGCGTCATCGACGCATGATCCGCTGCCAGACTTTTTTCGCGTCGGCGCGATTTACCAGCGTAAAAAACAGCGCGTAACCGGCCATCCCGGATCCGATGACGGTCCACACCGGAAGTTCCCCGGCAAATCCAATTGTAAACAGGACCAGGCTCATTCCAAGGGCGGGAACTCCCGCTTTCCAAAGTGGTTCGGTCAATTCCCGGATGTGAATCAATCCAGACCGCGTCGCGGAAATGAGGATGATGAGTGCCGCGACGGAACGTGATGCGACACTCGCCAACGCGGCGCCCTCGTATCCGAAGTTTGACGCGAGTGAGGGACCCGCGGTGATTCCAAGGGCAAGGCCGGCCGCCAGAGCGAGGTAGACCGGCCGCATGCGGTGACGTAGCCCGAGGGTCTGAAAGCCGATCGTCAGGATGAACGCGTGCGCGAGGGCGTTGAAGACCAGGATGTTCAGTGTTCGGGCTTGTTGCTCGAATCCGGGTCCGAAAATGATGGCCAGAATCTCGCCACCGGTAAACCAAGTACCAGCGATAAGAGGTAAGACAAACATCATGACCGTCATCAGGCTCAAACGAAGGTGCCGTCGCAGGGACGCGTCGTCGTGAGTGTTCACCATCTCAGAGAAAAAAACCGTACTGATGGTGGCAATCAACGGGACGAGGCTCTGCATGAGTTTGGCTGGACCGGAATACCAACCTGCGCCCTCAGGCCCCATCGCGCGCTCGATGAGATACAGGTCAAATCGCTCGACCAGGACCAGTATTGTCACTGATAGCGCGAAAGGGGCCGAAATTCGCCAAATACGGCGCATCTGGTTGATGGAAGGCGCGGCAATTCCCGAAAAAAATACGGCAAGAATCAGGGATCCCGCGCAAATCGCGCCGTTCGCGCCATTGGTGATTGTGACGTAAAGAGCTGAATCTTCAGGTGCCCGGACCATGATCCAGACTCCCGCAAGGCTTAAAAGTTTGGCAAGGATTGTGACAAGGCTGTACGCCCCTAGTTTTTGCGTCGCGATGAGGATCCCGCTCATGTCAAAGGCGGTCAGAAAGAGGATGAAGGCTGATGCCATGACGGCTGGCTGGTACACGCTCCATTGCGGGTTGATCCGCGTAGCGGCGTAAAGGCCACCGAACGCGAGCGCGGCATGGACAAGACGGTTGATCACCAGGGCTCCAGCAACCTGGCGCTTTTCGAGGTCGGAATTCGCTCTGCGAATCGCGACCGGCGTGGACTGGGCATACCCGAAGGCCACAAACAAGATCGCCCAGTCGATGAGCCACATCGCGAACTGTGAGACGCCGAAGCCCGCGGCCCCGAGGCGGGTCGCAGCAAAGTGCATCGTCAACAAAGGGACAACTTTGTTGACGGCTTCGCTGGCGAGTGCGGCCAGCATGGTCCATGCTATGCGTTTTTTCTGCATCGCATTCGATTATGACACGGGATCTTTTGGCTTTACATTCCCAACTTCAAGCCAAACAATGTTTTGATCACAGGACATGTCAAGGACGACAAGATGATGCAATTCGACTGGACCCTGCGCCCTGAATCCGAATGGCGTGAGCTCTGCAAGAAAGTTCCGCGTCTGAACATGCTCCAATCCCTGCCGTTTGAGCGCGCGGCCTGGATGCTGGACAAGAAACTGACCCGTCGCGCCCTGATCACGGTTGATAATGAGCCGGCCGGAATCATGGCGATTCAGGAAATCAGCCTGGGTCCGGTCCATGTGATCGACCTGTATCGTGGGCCGCTTTGGTTCTCAGCGAGCCCTCCTGAGTCCTGGCTCCTGGATTTCGCACGCCTTTTCAACGAGACCTGGCCGCGGCGTTTGCTGCGCCGCAGGCGGTGGTTGCCAGAGTGGCCGGATGGTGAGGCGGCACGAAAGATTCTGGGAGGACTGGGTTTTCGCTTGTTGCCAAAGTCCTTCGAGACCGTATGGATGGACCTCTCTTTGCCGGAAAGTGAAATCCGGGCAAACATGAATCCAAAGTGGCGCGGGCACTTGAACAAAGGTGAGCGCTGCAATCTGGAAATCATCGAGGACTGGACGGGATCTACCGGCAAGGCTTTCTTGCAGCAGTACGATGTCGACAAGACGATCAAGAAGTATTACGGCCGGTCGCCGCGTTTCATCGCAGCCGAGCTGGCTCTGGCCCTGCGTTCCAGGGAAGCCGTGTTTCTCTGGGCATGCGAGAACAAGATCCCGGTCGCCGCGATTCTGGTCGTGATGCACGGCAAGAGCGCGACTTACCGTATTGGCTGGACGACCGACGAAGGGCGCAAAGCCAATGGCCATAACGTCCTCTTGTGGGAAGCCGTCAAGCGCCTCAAGGCAAAAGGCTATGCCTGGTTTGACCTTGGTGGAATCGAGCCACATGGCGCAGAGGGTTTGACGACATTCAAGACCGGTATGGGTGGAGACGTGCTCAAGTTGATGGGTGTGTTCAACTAAGGGGAGAGGATTCTTCGCCCTGCGGGCTCAGAATGACGGGTCGGCTTAGAATGACGGGTCGGCTCAGAATGACGGGGCGTCATCCTGAGGGCGAAGCCCGAAGGATCTTGTCTTCCCCCATGACGCCAGCACCTCAGCCCACTTCATGCACGCCATGATGATTAGCATGCCGTCAAACGGGACGCGGTACCGTGTTTCGCCGATGGTCAAGAGACCGATCAGCCAGATGCCGGCGACAGGAAGTGCCAAGGTCGCTATCTCCAGCATCCGCCGATTTCCCCGGAACGGTGGCACAACGAGCGCACAGGCTGGAATCATCACGAACACCGCGAATAGTGATTCGAAAATCCGCAACCAGTTCACTGTGGGCATTTGATTTGGCGGCCAGGGGTCGTTCCCGGTGATCGTATCATTGGCATTGCGCAGGGACAGCGAGATGAACTGGGCTGGCTCATGCCACATCCGGCGCGCCACCTCAGACAATGCGGCACCGTTGTCGATCACAGCGAATGGAAAGACGTATTTTCTTGTCGGGCATCGTTGATGGACCGCGGGACTTCCGTAAAAATGAACGATGCTAGTGCCCGTGACCTGGAACCGGGTTTCGGCTGCGTCCGGCAATCGACCCATGAGTGTCTGGCACCCCATTCCAAGAGTGGTAATCATAGGCCGGCCTGCCTTGGTCGAGAAATAGGCGGAGAAGGCAAGTGTGACCAATGCGAACGGTATCAGGGCGTTGAACAGGATGTGATCCCGCCTTCCCTTCGCAAAAAGGTATCCGCAAGTCGATACCAGCATGAAAAGGATCGCCAATGCGTGCCCGCGAAACGCCAGGCTGACGCCCCAGATGATCCCCGCGGCGATTGCGAGTTGCCGGGATCGCGCTCCTTCCGACCGGAAAGCAAGGGCGAGGCATGCGGAGCCACCCGCCAAAAGAAATCCAAATGGTGTTTCTGACATGAAGAGTGCCGCGAAGGAGGCGTTGCTTATGTCCAGGGCGGTCAACCAGGCGACCGCGGCCGCAATCCGGATTCCCGCAAGTGTATGCGCCGCGGAAAACCAGAAAACCGGGATCATGCTGGACATGAGAAACCATGTCACGTTCGCGGCAGAGAGCCCACCGGTCACTTTCATGATGGCTGCCAGCAAGAAAGATGTCCCGATCGGCTGAATGAAGTCAAAAGCAGTCAAGACCGTGCCCGGGTCAAGGAGTCGGTTTGCGAAACTGACATAGCCCGCGATGTCGCTGTAAATATGCTCACTCGGCGTGTGTACGACGAATACGAGCCAGGCGCGCAGGATGACGCCAGCGAGGATCCCGCCAATCGCGAGGATCCATGGGAGTTTGGCGCGGTAATATTTCGGGTGCACGGCCGGACCTCCTGTTTGGGAATTATGCCACAAGGCGAGTTGCAGGAGGCTAGTGCCTTTCATTGCGTGATTCTGATAACCTTGACGGACAGATTTCATCATGGAGTCACATTGATGCGAGCTACCGGTCTGACTCTGGTTTATTGCGGGTTTTTGCTATTCGCGGCGGCCTGCAAAACGACTGGAAACCCTCCGACTAACCTCAAGGTCGGTGAAGACGCCGCGCTTGAGGACATTCCTTCTCTCACCGTCGAGAACCTCACTCCGTCGATGATCAACCGTATCGTGTCGGAGGCCCGGAAGGACGCGGTGGCCATGTTTGGTGGCAAGGCGCTTTTTCAGACGATCATATTCGATAACAGCATAGACTCCGGTCCTTGCGCTGGATTCCTGGGAGCCCGGGTCCTCTTTGCCAACGCGGACCGGAACCCGGAGCCGCAACGCAAGTTTGCCATGTACACGCTGAATCCGGTTCCCGCGGGTCCGGACAGGTGCGCCAATTCGATCACCGCCGGTCCGAAGTGGGAGGATGACGTCAAAAACCATTTATCGGGCACGCGGAACATGGAAACTGCGCTCGGAGGGGCGTCCGCCATCAAAATCTCCCTGGCTGATGCCGTCAGGAAGTTGAGGGCTGACAATCCCAGGTTCGAGACGCCACTTGTTGTCTCGATCATGAACCCGGCCGAGGAGATGATGAAGGCTCACGCATGGGCGGTGATCTATGGACGATCATGCGGCGAAGAGGGCGTTGCCTATGTCAACATGTCGACGGGCAAGGTGGTTGCGGCCGCAAACCCGATGAAAAAAGACTGCCAGTAAGATCTGGCGAACCGGGGAAGGATTCCATGGATCATTTGAAGTTCACGGGAAATTGCCGGAAAATTTTTCTGACAGTGCCTGTCTTCCTGGCTTTGGGTTGCACAGGAGGCAAGTCCCCAAAAGAACCCGTCACGGAAGAAGTTGTCTCCGCGGAAGTCGTGCCGCAGGTAGTCGAGCCATACCGGGTCGTTGAGCGTATGGGGAAGTTTTCCGAGACGCCCAGGTGGGCCGTCGGCATGGAACCGATGGTGGAGGAGAAAGGCAACATAACATACGTCCATACGATGACTCTCGACGCGAGTGCGCGTCCCGACAACTGTACCAAGTCTGCCAGCGAGGCGGGTCGATCCGAATTCCTTCGTCAGATCAAGGATGGGGTAACGGCTGCAGGCCAAGTCGCCGAAGATTCTGGATCGGCTGAGGTCGACATTGAGAGTACGGTCGCTTTCCTCGGCAATATCAAGCTCAGTGGATTGAAGGTAGGCGAGACTTATTGGGAAAAGTTCGAGGAAGGCGAATCCGGCGGCAAGATGGTCGCCAAGATTCGATGCGCGGCTAAAATCGCGATCTCAAAACAGCAGCTGGTTGACCAGCTGCGCAAGGCTACGGAAGCGAATACAAAAAACCCCGAGACGCGTAAAAGGCTCCTCGAGGGTCAAAAGTCTTTCTTTGAGCAGATATCAAAGGAGGGGTCGGCTCCCGGTGAAGCCGAACCCGGCCAGTGAAATTCAGATTTTCAGTTCAGCCCACATCCGGTTCATGACGATCAGCGCGTCACCGAGGTCCTCAAGGTAGTGAAGCCGGGCCATGGTATCCGCTGACGGGTAAAGGGCTGGGTTGGTTTTCTCGGAATCAGGCAGCAGTTCCCAGGCGGCACGGTTCGGCGTCGAGAAGCGGCCCTTCAGAGCGAGCTGGCTGGCAATGCTGGCTTCCAGGGTGAAATCGATGAATTGCAGTGCCTCGGTCACATGCGTCGCCGAGGCCGGTATCGCAAAGTTGTCTGCCCAGCGAACGGCGCCTTCCCGCGGGATGAAGAACTTGAACTCAGGCCTGACATCGGATGCCTGGATGGCGTCCATCGAATAGGCATGGGCGATGTTCAACTCCGAACGTGCCAGGTATTGGCGTGGCTCTGAGGTGAACATCAAGATCTTCTCACGGATCGCCTTGAGGTTTTCCTGGGCGACGAACAGTTGCTGGCTGTCACGGACGTTCGGTGTAAGTCCTTTCCATATCAGCATGGCGGAAAAGACTTCGCGCATGTCATCGAGGAGGGACGTGTGCTTGGGGTCAGGTGTCTCGAACAACATTCCCCATCCGGGAACTTCTCCGGGTGAAAGCGTGATCTTGTTTGTGTTGATGACGAGTCCGGTCGTGCCCCATGAGAACGGGATGGTGTATTTCAATTCCGGATCCCAGGCCGGATTCCGGGAATCCTCCATCAGGTTCCCGAGGTTTTTCAACTGGTCATGGTCAATCTCGCGTAACATTCCGAGGCGGATCATCTGGCGTGACATGTAGTCTGACGGTTGTATGACGTCAAAGCCAGTGGCGCCGGCCTTAAGTTTGGCGAAGAGTTCCTCGTTGCTGCTGACTAGCGAGAGTTCGACCTTGATGCCGGTTCGGGACCGGAATTCCTCAAGCACCTCGTCGGGCAAGTAGTTGCTCCACGCGCAGACACGCAGAACGGGCTTGCCATTGTCTCCAGCCCGGTGGGCCAGACGGTATCCAACGCCGCCGATCAGCCCAATGGCCAAGCCGGTCTTGAGAACCTTCAGGACAGTTTTCAGGATCCGCTGATCACCCATTTGCGGCTTTGCTCCCTTGACCACAGGATCATGACGAGTGCCGTCGAGAGGCAGATCATGACCAGAGACATGGCGTTCAACTCAGGAGAAAATCCTATGCGCATGAGCGAGTATATTTTCAAGGGTAATGTGGTCAGTCCGGCGCCGCTGGTGAAAAAAGAGATCAAAAAGTCGTCGAATGAGATTGTGAACGAAAGCAGCCACCCACCCATGAGCCCGGGAATGATATTGGGAAGAATCACCTTCCAGAATATCTGGGTTGGTTTGGCGCCCAGGTCATAAGCAGCCTCCCCGAGGTGCGGGTCAAGTTTTCTGAGCTGCTCGATCATGATGAAGTAGACAAAGCTCGCGCTGAAACTCGCGTGAGCAAGCACAACCGTCGTCATGCCGAGTTCGAAGCGGAACAGCAGGAAGAACAGCAGAAGGGAAAGCCCGGTGATCACCTCTGGGATCAGGATCGGCAACATGATCAGGGCAGTCAGACTGGGCGGCAGTACCGTTGAAAACGGACCAAAACCTATGGCGCCAATGGTCCCGACGGCCGTGGCAATGGTCGCGGCGGCAATCCCGATGACGAGGCTGTTGAGTAGTGGTTCCCAGAGGGCATCGCTCTCAAGTAGCGCAGTAACCCAGTTGGTCGTGAAGCCGCTGCCGATATCCATCGGATTGACGAGAAAGGCCTGTACCACGAGATACGCCAGCGGCAGGTAGAGGAATCCCATCGTCGCCCAGAACATCAGCGTTATGAACCAGTTGCCCTGTCTAGTGGACTCCATGCGTGACTCCGTGCGGGGCAATACTTGCGCCTTTTGGCTTTCCACGCTCAAACTTCATCTGGACCCAGACGGCGATCACCAGCCCGACGGAAAGGATGCTGGCCAGAGCCGATCCAAAGGGCCAGTCTTGCATCGTGAAAAACTGCTCGACCATGACCCGGCCCAGGAACACTTCCTTGGCGCCGCCAAGGATGTCGGGGATCACATATTCACCCATCATCGGGATGAAAACAAAAAGGCTTCCGACGGCGATGCCCTCCCGGACATTGGGCAGGAGAACGCGTGTGAACGTCTGCCAGCGGTTTGCGCCAAGGTCCATCGCGGCCTCACGCAGGGACAGGTCGAATTTCTCCAGCGCTGAGAAGATCGGTACAACCAGGAACGGCAGGTAGTTGTAGACGAGCCCCAGATAGATTCCGAACCGCGTGTAAAGGATCTCGAGGGGCGTGTCGGTCAACCCGAGGCGCATGATGACCTGATTGAGCAGGCCGTGGTTGCCGAAGATCGATACGATTCCGTAAATGCGGAGGATGAAGTTTGTCCAGAATGGAATGAACAGCAACATCAGGCCCATCTGGCGTTTTTCCGGGGTCGCGCGCGCAAGGTAGTATGCGACCGGGAATCCGACGAAAAGGCATGTCAACGTAGCCCCAAGGGACAGGAAGAATGTCTTGGTCAGCACCTTCAAGTACACGAGGTGGAATGCCCGCTCGTAGTTCGCGAGCGTCACGTCCCAGGTGATTACACCGGCGCTCGTGCGCGTCGCAAAGCTCATGGCGAAGATGATCAGAAAGGGAAGAACACTCAGGGTGACCAGCCACGTAAAGAAGATCCAGGCGCTGGGGGGCCAGTCACGCAGCCGGAGTACCAGCTTTTTCATTTATGACCGCTCTGCGGCAGAAGGATGGCGTCTTCTGTTTTCCAGGTCAGGAATACGCGGTCACGTTGGTTGAGAAGTCGCTTTTTCTGCCGTTCCATCTCGGCTTCTGACACCTTGAACACCGTGTTGCCGGTCCTGATCGTGTATTCGGTCCTGGACCCCAGGTATGTCAGGTCGAGGATCTCTCCCTCGAGCAGGTTTTCCTGGGTATTCGACCGCTGACGCAGCAGCCGCATTTTTTCGGGACGCAGGAGCATCGATACGTCCCGCGGCAGGGCGATCCCGTTTTTCTTGACCCGGAAAGTCCCCATGGACGAGGAGACGGTCCATTCCCCGGGCTGGGTCTCGGAGAGCTCGCCCCGGATCTCGTTGACTGGTCCGATGAAGCTGGCCACAAACGCGTCCGTAGGGTCCTCGTAGATGGACTTGGGCGTTCCGACTTGCAGGCAGCGGCCTTCTTTCATGACAGCCAGACGATCCGAGAGTTGCAGTGCCTCTTCCTGATCATGGGTCACCAGGATGAACGTGGCCCCTACCTTTTTACAGATCGCCCGGACTTCTTCCCGGACGCGAATCCGCAAAGACGGGTCAAGGGCAGAGAAAGGCTCGTCAAGCAGCAGAACCGCGGGTTGGTCAACCAGCGCGCGTGCCAGCGCCACCCGTTGGGCCTGGCCCCCGCTCAACTGGTGAATACGACGGTCGGCCAACGCGCTGATCTCCGTCAATGCCATCGTCTCGTCGACGCGATTCTGGATTTCGGCGCGAGCCCGCCCTTTGAGGCGTAGACTGAAGGCAACGTTTTCAAAGACGCTCAGGTGCGGGAAAAGGGCGTAGCGCTGGAAAACAGTGTGGATATTGCGTTTGTGGGGGGGCAGGCGCGTGATGTCACGCTCGCCCAGCATGATGCGGCCGCTACTTGCCTGTTCGAAGCCGCCAAGCAGCCTGAGGACTGTCTGTCTCTTATACACATCTGACGCTGCCG
>CAWUNT010000028.1:0-12813 GCA_963923405.1 uncultured bacterium
GATTCGAGCATCTCTTTGCGCCCCTCGAGAACGGCGGCAAAAATCTGGGCCGGCTGGAGGGTGCCAAGAATGGCGAGACCGATTCTGGGCCCCACTCCGGAAACGGAGCAGACAATGTTGAACAGTTCTTTTTCCTCAACCGTGGAGAAGCCAAACAGCTTGATCGCGTCTTCCCGCACGTGAGTTTCAATCCAGGCAGTCACCGTTTGCCCGTGACCACCAATGGTGCAAAGTGAGGACAACGGCATTTCCACGCCGTACCCAACGCCATTCACGTCAATCACGACCCGCGAGGCGTCCTTTTGCACGATGGTGCCGCTGAGACGTTCAATCATGACAGTGTTCCTTCAATTCGGGTTTTCGCTGGCGACTTCCGGTTCCACGCGAGCATTCATGCGGATTTTAAGTTCTTGAAGGTCTTTCATCAGGCGCAACATGACATTCGCATTTTCCTGCTGATCGGGCTCGCTACCAAGGCGGTTGTGGATCTCGTTCGCCTTGGCCAACATGTTATCGATGGTGTCGATATCGTCGCGTGTCAAGCGTGACAAGCCGGCTGCCATGTCATTGAAGTGGCGTATCACGTATTTCAAGTCATCGGTGGCACGAACACGCAAGTGCGCGTTGAAATCCCCGCGACCGGTTTGACGCATGGCGCGTATCAGCGCATACAGTGGCCCCGCAATCCGGTTGGTCATGACAAGCCCCAGAATGAACACGCTGAAGATGTTCATCACCAGTGCCAGCGTCATGACCAGAAGAATCGGCCACGGCAGGAACCTGGGGATTACCAGGATCTTGAAAACGTAGAGCGGAAGCAGGATGAAAAAGGTCGTCAGGCAAGTGGTCAAGGTCCCGACCATGACAGCCGCGCCTGTATAGCGCAGCTGCAAGTCGCGATTGACGACGATCATGCGTTTGGTTTTGGAAGGCACCTGCCTTGGTGACAGGGAACCTGTATCGCCCGTTGTCGACATGACGCACTCCCTTGCGTACTGGCCTGACGAAAAAACGGAAACGGCGGACTCTCAGGACCGCAACGCGTCCACTTTGTCAGTCCGTTCCCACGGGAATTCACTGCGGCCAAAATGACCGTAGGACGCCGTTGGAAGATAAATCGGACGCAAAAGGTCGAAATGTTCCGTGATTGCGCGGGGACGCAGAGGGAACACTTTGCGGACCAAGTCCGCAAGGTCTTTGCCAGAGTATTTCGAGGTTCCGTATGTGTCGACGAATACGCTTACCGGATCGGCGACCCCAATGGCGTAAGCAACCTGCACGAGGCATTTTTTCGCCAGGCCAGCCGCAACCAGGTTTTTCGCGATGTAACGTGCCGCGTAGGCGGCCGAACGGTCGACTTTGCTCGGATCCTTGCCTGAGAAAGCGCCCCCGCCGTGCGCGCCGTGACCACCGTAGGTGTCGACGATGATCTTGCGCCCTGTCAGGCCGCAATCGCCCTGAGGGCCACCGACAATGAAACGGCCAGTCGGATTGATGTGGTAGGTCGTGTTTTGGAGCAGTTCTTTTGGAATCACCTTCTTCACGCACGACTCAATTACGTATTCTCTAAGCTGATCGTGGGATACATCCGGCGAATGCTGCGTCGAGACAACGACAGTATCCACGCGGTGCAATTTGCCTCCACGGTACTCTACAGTGACTTGGCTCTTCGCGTCGGGACGCAGGAATTTTACGTCATTTGTGCGGCGGAGGTGAGACAGCTTCTTGAGCAGCTGGTGCGAGTAACTGATCGTCGCGGGCATCAATTCAGGGGTTTCATCACAGGCGAAACCGAACATCATGCCCTGGTCGCCAGCACCCTGTTCCTGATGCAAGCCCTGCCCTTCGGTGACACCGATGCTGATGTCTTCCGACTGCTGGCCTACCGCCATGATCACGCCGCAGCTTTTCGCATCGAAACCGAGGTCGCCATCCGTATAACCGATGTCTGCGACAACCTTGCGCGCGATCGCGTCATAGTCCACGCGAGCGCTGGTGGTGACTTCTCCCGCGACAACGACAAGGCCAGTCTTTACCAGCGTCTCGCACGCAACGCGGGCTCGCTTGTCTTCCTTGAGGATCGCGTCCAGGACGGCGTCGCTGATCTGATCGGCAACTTTGTCCGGATGGCCTTCACTGACGGATTCAGAAGTGAACAGGTAATCTTGCGTCGTCTGGCTCATGATAGTCCTCTTTTCATCGTGATCAGGAATCTGCCGCCCTCGGTCATTCTTGACTCGCCAATTCCAAAGGCCTGTCCGCGATCGTCCAGCAGCAGCAGCTCCAAGGGCATTGAATTCGCATCCTGAAAAAGCGCGAATCCCCCCGGGTTTTTCAAGTTTGCCAGCCAGCTTGCGGCATCAACGGACACTTTTTGTCCGCTGCGCAATCTTGTCAGGCAGTCGTGATTCACAGACTGCCAAACGGGTAATCCCAAAGCAAGGTTTTCCGGCGGAAGCAGAAGTTTGGCGAACGTCTCCGGGCCATCTGCCAGCGCCTTTTCCATGTCATCGAGCGTCACGGATTCCTTGACCGTTGTCCCGGATGCTTCTGTTCTGACCAGCCTGGTCAAGGTCGCGATGGTTCCCGCCGCGCGGGCAATGTCCCTGACCAGGGAACGGATGTACGTTCCCTTGGAACAGCGCGCCCTGAGAGTCGCCAGGCCAGGCTGGAAAGCCAGCAATTCGAGCGACTCAACAACGACCGAACGTTCCAGTTCCTGGACTGGCACCAGATCGCCCTCGTCTTTGCGCGCGTAGTCGTAGAGAGGCCTGCCCTTGTACTTGATTGCCGAAAAAACTGGCGGAACTTGCTTGATCGGACCCCTGAAGGAGTCAAGCACGCCCTCAATGTCTGCTTTGGTGATCGAGGATGCGTCCGATTCAGACGTGACCTGGCCATCCAGGTCATGCGAATCCGTTTCGATGCCGAGTTTCATGTCAAACTCGTAGCTTTTCGGCATGTCGAGCAGGCGGTCTTGAAGTCGGGTCGCGCTTCCGAATAGCAGGCACAACACCCCTTCCGCCATCGGATCCAGCGTGCCGACGTGCCCCAGCTTTTGGCGACCAATGCGCTGTTCAATCCACCGGGACAGATCCTTCGAGATCATTCCCTTTGGCTTGTATGCCACGAGCATCCCGCGCAGCGGTTGTTCGAACCGGACGGATGGTCTCGTTTTTTTTGTCGCGCGTTGATCCAAGAATCTTGACCCGGTCAAATCTTGGTCAACAGGTCTTCAATCCGCGAGCCGTGTTCTACGCTCTCGTCATAGAAGAACCTGAGGACAGGGACACGACGGACATCAAGGGTTTCCGCGAGGCGCGCCCTGAAGAATCCGGCAGCCCGATCGAGGCCTCGTTGTGCCGAGGCGATGTCTTCTCCCGGCATGATCCGGTAGTAGACCGTCGCGATTTGGAGGTCTGGGCTGATTTTCACTGCGGTAATCGTCACATGTTGCAGACGGGGATCCTGCATCTGGCCCCCTGCGAAGCAGGAGGCCACGATGTCGCGGATTTCATCAGCCATGCGGTCTTGACGGATGCTCATCTGGGTCGCTCAGGTCCTCAAAGTGTCGCGGCGGTTTCTTCGAGGATGTAGGCCTCGATCATGTCGCCTTCGCGAAGATCTTGATAGCCATCGATCCCGATACCGCATTCGTAACCATGTGCCACTTCCTTGACGTCATCCTTGAACCTGCGCAACGAACCGATCTTGCCGGTGTAAATGACAATGTCGTCACGGATCAGGCGCACCAGCGAATTTCTCGTGATTTTGCCATCGAGAACTGCGGATCCACCAATCGTCCCGATCTTGGGAACGCTGAATGGTTGGCGTACCTGGGCGTGACCAAGGACGACTTCCTTGACCACAGGTGGCAACTTGCCGGCCATGATGGCTTTCACGGCATCAACAAGTTCGTAGATGATGCTGAAGTATTTGACCGGGATACCAGCCTTGTCGGCTTCTTCCTGCAAGCCCTTGCCGGCACGGACATTGAATCCGAGGACGATGGCCTTGGACGCGGATGCCAGGGTGATGTCGGATTCGGTGATGCCACCGACAGCCTTGTGGATGATCCGGTTCGCGACCCGAGGCGTGCTGAGTTTCAACACTGCGTCGGCAACAGCCTCTACGGATCCCTGGGTATCACCCTTGATGATGAGCGCCACTTCGTACTTGTCGGCGGTCTGGATCTTACCCAGCAGGTCGTCGATGCTGGCTGCGCTGGACTTCACACTCGCCGCCTTGCGGGCCTGCTCCTGGCGGAACGCCACGACTTCGCGGGCCTTGCGGTCGTCCGCAACCACGTCCACCTGATCGCCCGCTTCCGGTACTCCGTCCAGGCCAATCACCTGGACCGGCGTCGCCGGGCCGGCTTCCTTGAGCTGGGTACCGCGGTGATCGCTCATCGCGCGGACGCGGCCCGATTTCTGGCCGGCAACAACGTAGTCGCCAGTTTTCATCATGCCTTCGCGGACCATGATGGTCGCGACCGGACCGCGACCCTTGTCGAGGTGCGCCTCAACGACAGCGCCAGTGGCCATTCCTGTCTCGCGTGCCTTGAGGTCGAGGACCTCGGCCTGCAACAGGATGGCTTCCAGCAGGTCGTCAAGCCCGAGCTTTTGCAGGGCGGACACTTTCACGAACTGGTTTTCCCCGCCCCATTCCTCGGACTGGATGCCATGCTCGGCAAGTTCCGAGTAGATGCGGTCGAAGTTCTTGTTCGGCTTGTCGATCTTGTTGATCGCCACGATCACCGGCACGTTTGCCGCGCGTGCGTGGTTCACGGCCTCCACGGTCTGAGGCATGACGCCGTCATCCGCGGCCACCACGAGGATCACGATATCCGTCAGGCTCGCGCCGCGTGCACGCATGGACGAGAATGCCTCGTGGCCTGGCGTGTCAAGGAATGTGATCTTTTTGCCGTTCTTCTCGACTTGATATGCGCCGATGTGCTGGGTGATGCCGCCAGCCTCACCGCCAGCCACATTGGCTTCGCGGATCGCGTCCAGGATACTGGTCTTTCCGTGATCGACGTGACCCATGATGGTCACAATCGGAGGACGGTGTCCGGTTTCCACGGATTCAACCTGCGGACGCGCGAGAATGTCATCAATGGTCGCGATCTTGACCTTGACCTCGAATCCGTAGTCACTGGCAAGGATCCCGGCGGTGTCCGCGTCAATCTCAGCATTGATGGTCATCATCATGCCTTGGCTCATCAGTTTCTTGATGAGTTCCCCGGCCTTGATGCTCATCTGCTTCGCGAGTTCGCCGAGCTGGATCGTCTCGCCCATTTCGACCACGCGGTAAGCCGCGCGTGGCGTCGTCACTTGCGTACGTTTCAGGTCTTTGCGGCGCTTTGCGTCGCGACGGCTGCGAGGTCCACCCGGGGTGAAGACCCTGGATTGGAACTCCTCTGCCGATGGTGAAGATGACTCAACTTCACCTTCACCTTCATCGACCTGGCTCAGCAAGGCACGCACGCTGAGCGTCGCGTTGGCACGACGGTTTTTCGAAGCCTTGTTGCGTGCGTTTTCTTCCTCTTCCTGCTCCTTCGAACGTTCACGGCCATCAATCGAGGTGCGTCTGCGTGTGCCAAAAGCATCGTCTTCCTTTGGCATCCCGGGCGCGGGAGCGCCCGCTTGGCTCTGCTGCTGACCGCGGTCGTGCAAAAGTCCCATTCCCGTTACCCGGGTACCGCGGCTGTCTTCACGACGCATCGTTTTGGCGCGGGTTGACGCGGCTTGTTGTTCACGAGCTGCCGCTGCCGCGGCGACTTCTTCCGGGCTCGCGCGACGGATGATTGTCGCGCTGGCAGCGCCTGCTACGGTGCGGCGGCGCAACTCAACCGGAGACTCGGTCGGCGCGGGCTGGGGGGCCGGGGCTGGAGTTTCTGTCTCCGGCTTCGGGCCTGCGGCTGGCTTTGCGGCGGCGACCGGAGTTTCCACTGGCGCTGCCGGTTTCTCGGTGGCCGCTTCCTTTACCGCCGTCGCGATTTCCGCGGCGGGTTCGACTTCCGGTTCCGGAGTCGTCACGACACTTGCTGGAGCTGCCGGTTCTGGTGCAGGGGCCTCGGCAGGCGCGGCTTCTGAAGCAGCCGTTTCCGCAGGCGCGTCAGCCTTGCGACGACGGATCACTACAGTCGGTCGCGCCCCGCTGGCAGCCGTTGCGGGCGCAGCGCCAGCGGCGGGTTTTGAATCCCCGCCACGGATCGCCGCACGCAACCGCTCGGCTTCTTCCGCCGACAGCGTGCTCTGGTGGCTTGCGACCTCAATGCCCATCGATTTGAGCTTGGTCACAGCGACCTTGTTATCGATACTGAGCTCTTTAGCGAGCTCATAGACTCTGATTTTTACACTCATTTTTAGTCTTTCAGCTCCGACTGCAAGTGACGGTCAGCCGCCATCTGGACGGTCCGCGCGATACCAAGTGACAATCCTGTCTTTTGGGCAACTTCCTCGGCCGAGTCGGCGATGATGTCACCGATCGTACCGTATCCAGCATCGGCCAGTGCGTGCGCCGTTGCCTCACCCACTCCGCTGAGCTTCATGAATACAGCGATGCGGTCGTTGCGTGCTGCGTCTGCCGCGGACGGGCCGCGCTGTTCCTGCGGACCAGCCGATGCGCTCGCGAACAGTTCGTCCTCTTCGGCTCCAGCCGCCACATGCTTGGCAGCTGTCTTCGGAGCCGGTTGCTGGGCAGCGATTTCTGCTGCGGCCTGGATAACCTTCTCGGCGTCCGACTCGTCCATGTTCAACAAGCGGACGAGGTTCCTCGGGCTGAGTTCAGCGATTTCCGCCGCTGTCTTGATGCCCTCATTGACGAGAATCTCAGCCTGCATGATGCCGAGGCCAGGAATCGTCGCGATAAAGGCCTTGGTTCCAGCGAGTTCCTCTTCCAGTTTCTTCTCGCTCTTGATGTCCAGCTTCCAGCCAGTCAATTGCGCCGCGAGGCGCACGTTCTGGCCACGTTTGCCGATGGCAAGCGACAACTGGTCTTCTGCCACGATGACATCCATGCTGTGGCTCTGCTCGTCGACGATCACCTTTGAAACCACTGCCGGCGCCAAGGCGTTGCAAACGAGACGCGCGGGATCCTTGTCCCACGGAATGATGTCAATCTTCTCGCCGTTGAGCTCCTGGACGATCGCCTGGACGCGTGAACCCTTCATGCCGACGCAAGCGCCGACCGGGTCAACGGACGAATCGCGCGAGTAAACCGCGATTTTGGAACGGTAGCCCGGATCACGGGCCGCGCTCTCGATGGTCACGATGCCGTCATAGATTTCCGTGACGGTTTGCTCGAACAAGCGAATCAGGAAGCCCGGATGCGCGCGTGACAACACGATTTGGGGCCCGCGCGAGGAGCGCTTCACTTCCGTCACGTAACCCTGGACCCGGTCTTTCACGCGGTAGCGCTCGGTCGGCACCTGTTCGCGGTAAGGAATGATCGCTTCAGTGCGGCCAAGGTCAACGATGATGTCGTTGCGCTCAAGGCGGCGGACATGTCCGCTGAGTACTTCACCCACGCGGTCCTTGAATTCGTCGTAAACCTGAGCACGTTCCGCGTCGCGAACTTTCTGGACAATGATTTGTTTCGCCGACTGCGCCGCGATGCGGCCGAACTGCGCCGTGTTGATCTTGACGCCGAGGGCGTCACCGATCTCGGTGCCCGGATCCAGTTTCTTGGCTTCCGTAACTTCGATCTCAACGCTTTCGTCAGCCACATCGTCAACGACGGTGCGGAACTGGAACAACTCAATTTCGTCGAGTTCTTCGTTGTAATGCGCTTCCAGGTCGGCGTTCAGGCCCAGTGTACGGCGCGCGGCATGAATAACCGCCTGCTCGAGGGCATCCACGATTACAGCGCGATCCAGGTTCTTGTCGCGGCTTACGGTAGTGATGACTTTGCGAAGTTCGCTATCTACTTCGGTTGCGTCGATGAGAGTCATGTCGTCTGGCTCCTTTCCCAGTCAAAAACAATATTGGCGCGGTGCAACTTGGCTACGGGGAAAGACCAGGGGCCTTCCTCGGTTTCGAGCGTCACCTGCTCGTCGTTGGTTACATCCAGCAGCTTGCCTTTGGCATGCCGCCGGTCACTGATCTTCTCAGTCAGGTTGACGTTGACCGTCGCCCCGATGAATTTACGGAAGTGCTCTGCTCTGCGCAGTGGACGCTCAAGGCCCGGGGAACTGACTTCGAGGTTCCAACTACCCGGAATCATTGCCTCAAGTTCGGCGCAGTCATTCAGTGCGTGGCTGACTGCGGCGCATGTGTCGAGGTTCACGCCTTCCGGGCCGTCGATGAAGACACGCAGGGCTCGCTCATTGCCGACCCACTCGACGTCGATGCATTCGAGTCCTGCAATCCCGGGGAATCCCGGTCCGATGATCTTTTGGATCAGCTCGATCACTTTGTTCAGTTGGTCGCGGTTCATGGCCACCTTTTTTCAAAAGACAACAGGCATCAACACACAGCAGAACTTCCGTGTGCCGACAACCTAAGTTATTGAAATTTCAGAAGATTCTGTCGTTTCAATGTGGCTGCTGTGTGGCGAGCGACTTCTTTCTAACCGCTTTCCATGAAAAAATCAATGAATCCATTGCTGATTATGGCCTAACGCCCCGCAAACATGAGTCCGGAGAATTGGATGAACAGCACTGCCCACCCCCAGAACGAGCGACGCCGGCACGAACGATATCACCTGCTTTCGGGTCTCGCGCAAGGACCTGTCGCTACCATCAGCGGACCCGGCTGGGCCTCCCATGCTCCGCTCCTGAACTTGAGTTACGGGGGCATGCAGATGGCAGCTTCCTCTGGTGCCGCGGTTATGGCACCGGGCACCGAGATCGGCGGCGTCCTTCACTTGAATCTTTCCTCAAGGCTCGCCCAAAATGTGCGGTTCCACGTGGTCGCGACGACGGCTAATACGGTTTCCTGCGCCTTCATTCACGACAATCCCGACGCGTTGCTTTTCATGCGTCCATGGATGGAATGCCTTCGGCGGGGTTCGGCTCTCACAGAGCTTGCCAAGGGTGCTGTCAAACCCGAGCTTTCTGCCGCGGGTTGGCATGTCTGGCGCGGTGACGGTCCCCTCACCCTGTCGGCGCGGAATTTGGACGCACCCATACCGGAATGGCGCATTGTCTTTCAGTTGGGAGAGGAATACGCCGAAGTCGGATCGGCAAATGGCAAGGCTTTTACGCGCCGGTCCCTCGACAACGACGGATTCAACAGCCCGCGCATGCAGGCATCGGGCGATCGCGACGTTTCCCTGCTCAACACAGCTGTAATGCTGCTCGCAGGTGATGCATCTGGCTCCGTTCCCGCGATACTCCGCGTCAAACTGGTGGACCAGCTTCGCTCTGGTACTTAATTACACGCGACTCCCTGAAGCATGTTGGCGAAATTGTCGCAGTACGCATTTTGGCTGATCAGATCCGGGCCGCTGATTCTGGCCGGGATTTCAACCAATGGATTCTCCGCTTCGTAGAACGGAAAGAATGATTTGCCATTGCACGGCCGCCCGATCCTGGGCCCCAGAGTGTCAAACCACCGGCACGCCGTTCGCGCTGACTTGATGGTCCGACCCTGGGCGCGGAGCAGGAATAAACTCAGTGTATCTCCCGTGATTGAGCCCCTGGAGAGGTTGAGGGAAAGTCCCGATACATTTCCAAAGGCGATCATGTCGGACACGAGAGGCATGGCAGCCAATTTTGCCCAATATTGGTTTCTCAATGACTGGCCGGAATAGAGTCCTACGTAGATTCTTGGATTCTGAGATGCGCCAGAGAATGCCCCGTTGCGGACTTTCGCTGCAAACGCCAAACGGACATTGGATCCCGTTGAAGAAGGGTTGATCGCCGGCAATGGGGTGGTGTCTGCCATGGCCACCCAACGGACATCGGACCGGGTTTCCAGTGGCAGCCTCCGATCTGTGCGGGTTTCGTAAGCGTTGCAACCGATGTAATTGCCCTGGTCATCCGTTTTTCCGCAAACCAGATACGCGGCTGAGATAAGTTCCGGATCGATCGTTCCGGTGTAATCGTTGCTGGCGCCTCCTTGGATACTGCTGGTAGACGACCGCGTCCCGGTACCCGAACCGTCCGGTTTCGAAGGGTCGTTCCCCTGTTGGGACGCCGTTTTTTCTTTCTCGATGGTTGTGTTGCCGACCGGGTCCGAGCTCGAGCAACCACACGGCGCCAGAATGAGGGCGAGGGCTATCGCGAGGTTTCGTCGCGTGAGCCGGGCAGGCAAGTTTGCGTTAACTGCTTTCATCGACTTGCCGTAACGGCTAAAAGATCGCCAAAACTGAGGTTTTTTTCGGGCAGCTGCCAGGTCGTGGTGGCGCCGCTCGTAGATAACCGGATTTATTGAACTATTTATGAGCAAGTTTTCACCATCGCCTCTGGGCGAGGCTCGCCAGACCGGCGACGGTTCCTGGACTCTGGCCCATCCGGAACACGCCGAATGGTATCACTCGGCCGATGGAGCCCTGTCCGAGGCGAAGTCGCTTTATGTGGAATCATCCGGGATTCTGGACGATTTCCAGCGCGGAACTGCCGAAGGCACCGCGGTCCGCGTTCTCGATGTCGGGCTGGGGCTCGGTTACAACGCCCTTGCCACCATCGACGCATGGGTTCGCTGTGGGGCCAAGGGCCGGTTGGAAATCTTTTCACTCGAGAACAACGATGAATTGTTCGAAGCCCTGCGATCAGGCGAGGCGCCATGGCAGGCAGGTTGGGATCCCCGGTGGACTGTCACGGTGAAAAAACTTGATTTGGTATCAGACGGTATCTGGCAGGCCGAGATCGCAGGATCAGGTGGAGGTCAATTGATTTGGCGTGTCTTTCTCGGGGATGCCTTGTCGGATCGTGCCATCCGGCAGGTCCTGAGGGCCGGACTGTTTGACTACGTGTGGCAAGACCCTTTCTCGCCGGAGAAAAATCCGGGCATGTGGGGCGTGGATTGGTTTTCGGCCATTGCTCCCAGCGTGCGAGCCGGGGGCTGCCTGATGACTTACAGCGTCGCCAGGACGGTCCGTGACGCGCTGGAAACTGCCGGTTGGCGGGTGGAGAAAATCCCGACGACGACGCGCAAGAAAAACTGGCTCAAGGCATTCCGCCTTGCGCGTCCGGGTGACCCCAAGTAAAAATAAGGGTTATGAATTCAGATGGGTCCAATGACCATAACCAATTCGACGTGATTGTCGCCGGTGCCGGCATCGCCGGCACTCTGGCAGCGCTGCGCCTTGCCGTGGGGCAGATTTCTGCCGGTGGCGATCAGGCGACGCCCCTCAAGATCCTCGTGGTTGAGAAGGAAGGCGCACCCGGTGGTCGATTGCGCAGCCTCGCGGCACAATCCGCGGATGCCTCAGATCACGGGGACGGTCATCCGACGTGGGGATATGGTCTCAACGGTGTCTCAAAACCGCTGATCGACTTCTGGCAACAGACGATGCGCGCTGATCCGGACTCTGCCTGGGATCCAGGCTCGTTCTCTGCCCGGGAACAGGGAACCCTTGGTATTCTTTCCGGCAGTGACTTGAGCACGATTCCGCTGGACCAGATGTTTGCCGGTAAAGGCGCCAGGGCTCTGGGTGGGATGGCTGCCGCGCGTCAGTGGGAGCATGTCACAAAAATTCTTGCCGGTGACGCGAATGACGGTGGGGACGAGCCCGTGGAGGACTCCCCGGAAAAATCAGATGACGAAGCAGAAGAGAAATCAGTCGACAAACGGGATCTGCAATCCTTTGCCAACATCTGGAAAGAGTCGCGCAAGGCTCCGGCTGCTGTTGTGCTGGAGCAGTTCAGTCCTGTGATCGGGATCACCGATTTGTGGTCGACTCCTCCGGAGGCTTTCCGGCAAAGGGTGTCCTACCACACTGGCCCGTTGAAGCGCGGACCCTGGCAAGTTGCCATCAACGAATCCCTGCAAAAATACATCGATGCTGGAATCATCACGCTGATGACCAATTGCCGGGTGATGTCAGCCAGCCTCGAAGGCAAATGGCGACTGACCACATCAAAGGGCGTGTTTGCCGCGCCTCGCCTTGTCGTCGCCCAGCCGCCGTGGCAGGCGTTGCTTTGGTTGCCCAAGCATCATTGGCCAGCGCCACTGCTTGCCATGGCAAACAAGGTCAAGCCGGTCAGCGCGGTGACATTGACCGAACGTATCGAGAATCCGTCAGAGGCGGACTTGCCAGACCTGATCATGATCCCGGCAGAGGGAGTCCAGGCAGTCCGTTCCAGTGCGGATGAAATCACGTTCCAGGCGACGATCGATTACGAAATTTCAGTTCAGGCACCGGAAGTCGTCAAGGCGGTGAAGCGTCTGAAGCGGGCGCGGAAAAAACTGCTCACCGCGCGGGCAGGGTGCATGTCAGAAAATGAGCGCATTGCCCTGGTGCCGGTCGCGTGGGGGCAGTCCGCCGCGGTTTCGGAATCAAAGCTGCTTCAACGAATGGCGAAATCAAATATCAGTTCAGCAAATCTCGCTTTCTGTGGAGATTGCTACGGAGCGAGTTACGTCGGCGACGAAAATGTGATCAAATCCGTCGTCTCGGCTACCAACATCATCGGACAAAGCCTGCAACCATGACTCAGATCATCGACGGACGCATCGCAGCCCAGGCCATCAAAAAGCGGGTGCGTGCGGACGTCGAGGGGCTTTTGGCGAGAGGCGGGCGCGCGCCGAAGCTGGCGGTCATTCTTGTGGGCGATCACGCGCCCAGTGAAGTGTATGTAAAAAACAAGGAACTCGCCTGCAAGTCGGTGGGCATCGAGACGGTGCTTTTCCGGTTGCCCAAGGA
>CAWUNT010000029.1:0-12780 GCA_963923405.1 uncultured bacterium
TATCGTCGGCAGCGTCAGATGTGTATAAGAGACAGGCCCCGCAAATGCTCGCGACAACCTTCGAGAGGCGTCCCACTCCCTTCGGGCCATGCGAATCATGGTACGTCGCGCGCGGTTATTTCGAGGGGCGTCATTGCCAGATTTCACGGGACCACGCGTCGATCACCGCCGGGGCATGGTTTGACTGTTTCTGGCATGAGGGCGTGCTGAAGACCCATGTGTTCCAATCGCGTTACAGCAACGAGAAAAGCGCGAGGATCCATCAATACTTCGGCGAAGGTTCATTGCGCTCCGCGCTCAACTCCCCGGACCGTTCGGGTGACGCCCGCGCCGCGATCCTCGGCATGAAGAAAGCGCGCAAGAAGACTTTCTCGCGTTTCGATGGCGATCCGGACGAGGAATCCTTGCGCGAACTGTTCGTCCCGGACCGGAGTCCCGGGCGCAACGGCCTCGAACTGGCCACACCCCGCGCCATGGTTGACCATGTGGAGGAACACCCGCGATCACAGTCGAGCCTCAACCCGGCCCTGGTGTTTTTCCCGCGTGCGGTGACGAGTGATCTTGCCTTCATGGCGGAACGCGAGGCGCATGCGGCATTCGCGTCCCTTGGCAAGCGGGATTTCGTGAATTTCAATTCGACCAGTGACTTCATGTGGAACGGATGGTCCATGAACATGCCGTGGTCGGAAATGATCGAGGCCGCGGAGGCGCATCCCTGGCTGGACATGATCCTTGGACTGATGCCTGATGATCTTGGTGCCTCCATGCGCGACCTGCGCCTTCAACTGGAAGAGGCGAAGTCCCGGCTGGCCGGTTTGCGCGATCGTCAGTCCGTGGTGGACCGGGAATTTTCCGGACAAGCGGCACGCGCCATGGCCGCGAGTGTCCAGCCCGGGATCGCGCAGGCTTTCTGGCCTGAAGTCGTCTTGCGAATGACCGCGACAGGGGGCGGGCGCCCGTCCGCGGCAATGGATCTGGCTCTCGCCTTGTCCAGGGACAAGGAACCCATCCAGGGGCCTGTTCGCGATTCCAGCGAGGCATGCCGCGACAGCGAATCCTTGTGCGCATGGTTTGATTCCCGTTCCGGTGCCCTTCGCGTCAAATTGGCTCCCGCGCAACTTGCGGCGCAGGGATTCGGTGCGCGCGTGCCGGCTCCCACGGACATCGACGCGAGAACCCGTGGTTTCAATGAGTTGCCACCGGAACTTGACGCGGCAACCGGGCTGGAGATGATCCTCTATCTGGGGCGAATCGGACGTACCCCGGTTATCAGTGGCCGGACGATACTGCGCCGCGAGTCACCCGGCGGACTTGCTTTCGAAGTCGAAGGGGAAGTTTCGTTCCTGCGGCTTTAGTGTTATCGTTTTGTAATCGTAAAAATGTTTTTTAGAGGAACCGCAAAGTCATGGAGCGACTTTCAACATCCTCTGTACAGCCGACAGGGTTCCGCCCGCCTCAGGCAGGGCTTGGGTCCCCGCTCGTCCAGGCGAACCTGCGCCGGCCCGAATGGCAGCTGGGCACACCGCTGTTCCCGTCCCGCTCCCTGTCCGACCTGCCGAAAGATTTGCCCCTGATCATCGCCGTCGGTGGCGGCAAGGGTGGCGTTGGAAAGAGTCTGCTGAGCGCGAACCTTGCGGCCAAGTTCGCCCGGATGGGCTTGAAGGTCGTTTGTTTCGACCTCGATTTCGGTGGTGCCAACCTGCACACCTATTTCGGTGTGGATCCGCGCGGCGCGACCTTGACTGATGTTGTTGTCACGGGTCAGAAGCGGTTCGAGGATATCCTGATCCAGACTCCCGTGCAGGGCTGCGCGATGATCCCGGGAGCCCGCAGTGAGTCGTGGAGCGCCGAGGGGGTCGTCGACCAGGATGCCCTTGGCCGGGTATTTGACGCGATCGTGGGCGCGCGGACGCGATTCGAGGCCGACGTCGTCATCCTTGACCTGGGTGCCGGAAGTCAGTTTCACACGATCGACATGTTCCTGAGCGCTCATCTTGGAATCGTGACGGCCTTGCCGGAACCGACGTCAATTGAGAACTCCTACATGTTCCTGAAAACCGCCTTGTGGCGCCTGATGGACCACGTTGGCGGCCACACCCGCAGGGCGCGGTCTTCGCAGCTCGTCAAGGCAGCCTTGACGGCGTCGGACAGCCAGGGATTCCAGTCTCGCGGCTATGCCGAGCGGATCCGGGCACTTTCCGCGCAAGATCCTGATTTTATTAGATATTTCTTTGCGGCGCTGGCCGGCCGCAAGGTGGGCGTCGTGATCAATCAGGCCCGAGCCCAAAGTGATGTCAACGTCGGCAGTTCGATGGAACTTATCGGTACCAGATACTTCGGTTTCCAGTCCCAATTCCTTGGCTACTTGAATTTCGACGATGTTGCGTGGAAGAGCTTGCGCAACCGGCGATTGCTTACTATTGATTTTCCTCAGGCGATCCTTTCGCATCGGCTCAATGATATCGCAACCAGGTCCCTGAATCTGTTCGGGCTCTGATCTTTCCTGTATCCGGAGGTTGATATGGAACATGATTTCGGAAGTTCGCAAGTGCCGTCCACGTCAGCGAACGGTTTCATTGTCGCGCAGTCTTCTGGTCAGGAAATCGGCCAGCCGCAGAATTACTACCAGATCCTGAACCTGCCATTCGGAGCGACAAAACTCTCGGTGCGGGAAGCCTACCTGCGCCTCAAGAACACGCTCAGCGGCGACAACAATGCCCTGTACTCCCTGATGGGTGAGGATGACGTCCGGGCCCAGTTGGAACTGATCGAGAAGGCTTTCCGGGTGCTGAATGACGAGACATCTCGCGCGGAGTACGACCGCCAGTTGACCAGTCGCCGCAACGGTGCCGAGTCCGTGAATGACTCCGCGACCGAATTCGCCGGAGGGTGGGATGTGCCGCGTGGCACCCAGGTGATTACGACCAGCCGCTCGACTTTGGCCGTGATCAAGACGGTTTGTGAAGGATCCAAGGATGCCGGTGCCGTGGGCGCGGTGGACAGCATGGTTGCCGAAGGCGACCTGGGAGACGGTGAACTTTTCCGCAGGCTTCGCGAGTCCCTCGGTGTGAGCGAGCACGAGATGCAGGAGCGGACCAAAATTTCTCTTGAGTACATGCGCTCCATCGAGTCGAACCGGTTTGACCGCCTGCCTCAGGTCGTGTACGTGAAGGGCTTCTTGCGGAGTTACTTCCGCTACCTCGGCATCGACAATTTCGAGCCGATGGTGAAAGCATTCTCAGCGAGGCTCGAGGCTTGGCAAAGCGCGAAGAAACGGTGACAGGAAAGGCGGGAAACACATCCCGTCAATGGTCCATCGACAAGGCGGACTTGATCGCGTTCGGCGGCAAGGTCCGCCTTGATCGTTTTCTGGCGCAGGCATTACCGGAACTCAGTCGATCACGGATTCAGGAATTGATCTCATCCGGCGGAGTGACGGTTGACGCCAAGGTGGTCAAGGCCAGCCAGGCACTGACTGGTGGAGAACAGCTCAGCGTCGCCATGGGCCTGCTGCCATCGCGTGAGTTGTCGCTGGAACCCCGCCCCCTTGAAGCGCCGCTCGACATCCTCTTCGAAGACGACTCCCTCATCGTTGTAAACAAGCCGGCAGGAGTAACCGTTCATCCCGGGGCTGGCACGCAGGGCGAGACGACGCTCGTCCACGCCTTGCTGCACCATTGTGGTTCCTTGCCGGAACCGGCGTCCCACCGGGAATCCGCCGAATCCGGATCAGACCTCACCGGTGATGACGAGGCGGATGACGGCGGGGCTGGCGCCAACCAGGCAGCAGTCGCGGCCCTGCGTCCCGGGATCGTGCACCGGCTCGATCGCGACACGAGCGGAGCCATGGTCGTTGCCAAGACCGCCTCGGCTCACCGTGATCTGGCAGCTCAATTTCACGACAAGACCAACTTCCGGCAGTATCTGGTTTTGTGCAGTGGTCCCATGCCCGTGGAGTCCGTGGTCCGGGAAAGTTGGCTGGCGAGAGACCCTTCCCACCGGACCCGGTTCCGGTCGTGGGACGAGGAAGCCCCGGGCCGCAAATACGCCAAGACCGTTTTCCGGCGGGAGGAGGCTTTCGCGGCGGGTGTGACTCTCGTCAGTGCCCGTTTGTATACTGGCCGGACGCACCAGATCAGGGTTCATGCCCGGGATCTCGGGATGCCGGTGACTGGGGACGCGAGTTACGGCGACGACAGTCGTTTGCCGCGCGAGGTCCGTGAATTGGCCACGAGGCAAATGCTGCACGCGTGGAAGCTGGGATTCCGGCATCCTGTGACGGGCGAGCGCTTTGAGTTTGAGGCTCCGCTACCTGCCGATTTCACGAAGATTCTGGCCTGTTTGTCCGGGTCACCCAAATCCTGACTGCGGTCAAGAATTGAATCTTTTCCGTGGGTTCCCTCGATTACCCCTTGAGGCTGCCGACAAGTTGTCCGATACTTGTAGAGGAAGTTCCACTCAGGGGACAGCATGGCGACCACGCGCCTGATCATGTCAGGCATTTCCATTTCGGCGATGGGGCTTTTGACAGGCCTCGGGGTTTCTGCCGAATCCATCGTGACGGATTCCAGCGATCCGTCGCGGGTCCCGTTGCACGCCCAGACCCTGCCGGAAACCGAATCCGCAAATACACCCAAAGCCGGGACAGAGACGCCTGTCAGCAAGCCCGCGCGTGAAGACCTGATCCTCCTCACCGTCGATAAATCGCGTCTGTCCGCCGAGCTGAAGACTTTGCCCGAGGCTGGAAAAGTTTCCGAGTTGCTCAAGACCTTCCGTATCGCGATTGGCAAGGAAGATGGAGACAAGGAGCGCCAGGGGGACAACCGTACTCCCGAGGGGATCTATTTCACGGCGAGCCCGATTGACGGAAAATCCCTGCCGCAAAAGTACGGTCCGATCGCCATTCCCATCGATTTTCCAAATCCGATCGACAAGTTTTCGCGCAAGACCGGTTATGGCATCTGGCTCCATGGTGTCGAGAAGGACACACGCGTGGACCAGGCCAAGGTTACCGAAGGGTGCGTCGCGTTCTACAATTCTGACATAGAGTCCCTGACATCCTGGCTGCGCCCGGACCAGGCGGTGGTCGTCATTGCGTATGACGCGAGCGCGGTCAACAAGACAGAGGAGCAACAGGCTGTCCATCGCCGGACGATGGAATGGGCGGACGCGTGGAAAGCGCGTGACCTGGAACGATACATGTCGTTTTATTCGCCCGAGTTCGTCAACGCGGACAAGAATCTCAAGGCATGGCACGCGTACAAGCGCGCTGTGTTCGGTTCGTACAAAGAGATGAAGATAGATTTCGACACGACACGTGTGATCACGCATCCGAAGTACGCCCTGTCCGTGATGAACCAGGATTTCCGCGGTGACAAGCGTTTCATCTCGATCGGGCGGAAGATGCTCTATTGGATGCGTGGCGCCGATGGAAACTGGTACATCACGCGTGAAGTCTTTGAAGGACGCAAGATCAAGCCCATGCGTTTCAGTGAGGCCGAAATTGCCACCTTGTCTTCCCGGCGCTCTTCTGCGAGCATCTCAACGGGAATGGGTTCCTCGCCTAATCTTTGACGGAGTCAAGACAGATGAGAAATTTTCGCTTTGCCGGCTTGAGCGCCGGTCTGTGCGTCGCATTGATGGCTTCCTTTTCGACGGCGCAAGGTGCCGGAGAAGATGCCCTGTTCAACTACAAAGGGAAAACCTGGAAAGCATCTGATTTGAGTCCGGGATCCCAGCAAGCAGCTTATGAGGTCGAAGCGGACCGGGTCGAGAAGCTGAAGCGTGTGGTCGATGGCGCGATCTTTGACATGCACATCGCGGAATTGGCCAAATCGAAGAACAAGTCTCCGCAAGATGTAGAGAAGGACCTGATCAAGGTCAAGGAGCCCTCGGATTCTGACGCCAAGGCATGGTTTGAGAAGAACAAGGAACGGATCCCGTATCCGTTCGATCAGATCAAGGGCGAGATCAAACGATTGATCTCTGCGGAGCAAACGCAGGGCAAACGTCAGGAACTCGTCAACAAGCTCAAAAAGGAAGGGAAGTTTTCCCTGGCTTTGGCCGAACCGTCCGCGCCTGTATTGCAGATCGACACGCTCGGATATCCGGTGGCCGGCAATCCAAAATCCAAGGTCAAGATCGTCGAGTTTGCGGATTATCAGTGTCCTCACTGCCGGCAGGCGGCCGAGGTCATGAAGAAACTGCTGCCGCGTTACAAGGACAAGATCCAATTTGTTTACATGGATTTCCCGATCAATCCATCGGGTATTTCGAAAGCGGTCGCCGAAGGCGCTGTCTGCGCGTCAGAGCAAAACAAATTCTGGGAATATCATGACCTGGCTTTCAGCAAGCAATCCTCGTTGAACAAGGATTCTCCCGCCGCGTTGGCAAAAGAGTTGAAGTTGGATGACAAAGCCTTCAGCGCGTGCATGACATCAGGAAAGGCCGCGGCTCTGGTGGCGAAAAGCAAGGGCGAGGCGGAGCGCCTCGGCGTCAGCGGCACTCCCGCGATTTACGTCAACGGCAAACGTCAGTTGGTCGCGCACACGGAAGCCGACATGACCGCGATGATTGAGAAATCACTCAAATAAAGTGGTTTTCGCGCATCCAGCGGTCGTCGATGAACTTGGTCATGTAGTTCCTGACACCATCTGACAGAAGAACCACACAGTTTTGTCCTGCCTTCAGACGCGGCGCTGCCTCCAGCGCCGCGGACAACGTCGCGCCGCATGACCCACCGCAAAGCATGCCTTCCTCGCGGATCAGCCGGCGAGCGTTGGTGAAGCTGTCCTTGTCATTGGTCTTGACCCAGATGTCCACCAGCGAGCGATCCAGCACATCCGGGATGAAATCGTATCCGATGCCTTCGACTTTGTAAGAAGCGACGTAATCCCCGCCGGCGAGGATGGATCCGACAGGATCGGCGCCGACCACGATGCAGTTTGGATTGTGTTCCTTGATCTTGCGCGCGACGCCGGTGATGGTTCCGCCTGTGCCCGCGCTGATCACTACCATGTCGACTTTACCATCCAGGTCGTCCAGGATTTCCTGGCCCGTATATTTGTAATGCGCGTCAGGATTCGCCGGATTCCCGTATTGATCGAGGATGTGCGAATCCGGAATTTCCTTCTGAAGTTTCTTCGCGACGCCGATGTGGCTCTCAGGCGCGTCCCATGCTGCTTCAGTCGGTGTGCGGATGATCTCCGCTCCAAGGGCTTCCAGAACAACCTGTTTTTCACGGCTCATTTTCTCGGGCATCGTGATGATAACCCGGTAACCGCGAACCGCGCCCGCGAGGGCCAAGCCGATGCCGGTGTTGCCACTGGTCGGTTCGATCAGGGTGTCACCTTTCTTGATACGCCCGGACCTCTCGGCCTCGAGGACCATGTTGTAACCAATCCGGTCCTTGACGGATCCGCCTGGATTCATGAATTCGCATTTCGCCCACATGTTGCAGGGCAGGTGGTTGGCTACGCGGTTCAGGCGGACGAGCGGGGTCCTGCCAATGGTCTCGAGGATGGAATTGAACTTCACGGGATACCTCTGAGCGGGTCCTGTTGGACAAACCTTGGAAATCACTCCGGATATGAGTCTCTATTATGGCTTTCAAGCACCATTTGTAAAGAGCAGGTTAACCGTTATAAGTTGGGTCCATGAAGACCATTTCCTGCCACCATTGCAAACACGTTTGGACCTTCGAACCCCCGATGGGCCGGCGTGACAGTTGCCCCAAATGCGGCAATGATGCCCGCGTCTGCAAGAATTGCCGGTTTTTTGACCTTTCGGCTTACCGGAACTGCCGTGAAGAACAGGCGGAATGGGTCAAGGAGAAGGACCGCGGGAATTTCTGTGGCTTCTTCGAGGCGAGGGAAAGCCAGGCTCCGGACGCGAAAGTGGACGCGGCCCGTAGCAAACTCGACGCCCTTTTTGGCGGTGGCGCGGCTTCCGCGGAGGACTCGTCGAAGTCCCAAGTCCGCGATCTCGCAAGCGAGCTCGACGCCTTTTTGAAAAAGCGGCAAAAATAACCGCCGGAAATTCCTCGAAAAGCACATCCTGCGCCAGTTTGACCGGCATCGCCGGGCGTGAAAAAATATCAATAGTCACAACACCTTTAACCCGGCGGGATCAAGATGGTCGAGCTGTTCAGTCGATCGCTCCTGGCTCTGGACATTGGATCGTCCAGCATCAAGCTCATGGAGCTTGGGGGTGGGCGACAAAAAAAAGTCCGTGTCATGGCGCACATCGCGCTGCCATCAGGTGTTGTCGAGAACGGCGTCATCAAGGACCCCGGGGCGGCGCTGGAACAGTTGCGCGCCTATTTCAAGGCCAACCGTTTTCTTCCCTGGGGCAGGCGGGTGTGCGTGACCCTGAGTGGCAACGCGGTAATCATCAAGCGGGTGGCTCTGGCGCCAGACAAAGACAAGGAACTTGCCGAGCAGGCCTATTACGCGGCGGAGCAGCATTTCCAGACCAGCATGAATGACCTCGAGTTTGATTTTTACAACACGGGTTCGTCCAACGAACGAGGTGAGACCAACGTCATCCTCGTCGGCGCGAAGCGCGAGGCGATCGATGGCCTCATGGAAATCGTTCACGGCAACAAGATGAAGATTGGCGTTGTTGAGACGGACGTCTTCGCTCTGGTGAACATGTTCGAGCACAATTACGGCACCGCAGAGACGATCATGGCCCTGATCAACGTTGGCGCGTCGTTCACGCAAGTCACCTTGGTTTGGCGCGGTGAGTATCTCTACACGCGCGAGATCGCGATTGGCGGGAATGAGTTCACCAAACGGATCGCGGAAGCGATGAAAGTTGAACCCGAGGCCGCCGAAGCCGCGAAAATCGCCGTTAGCAATTTCCAGCAAGATCCAACGGAGGTTATCACCAAGGCGATCAGCGAGGTGAATGACCAGCTGGTATCGGAAGTACAGACGACCATTGCCTACTACCTGCAGGGTTCCGACAACGCCGCGCCCGGCGTTCCCTTTACCAATGCCTTCCTCGCGGGTGGGGCTTGTCGCGTGCTTGGTTTCGAGGCTGCGCTGGCCGCCTCGCTGCAGGTTCCGGTTACGGTCCTGAACCCGTTCCAGAATATCCAGGTCAATCATCGCAGATATCCACCGGAGGAAATGGCGCTCGAGGCGCAGAAATACGGTGTGGCTGTGGGACTTGGTCTGCGCAGCATGGGAGACAAGGCATGATTCGCGTAAACCTTGTCCCCAAAGAGGAACTCGAGAGTCAGGTATGGTTCCTGCCCGAATTGATTTGCTTCGTGCTCGCCGGTCTCGCGATCTACATCGTCGTCGATGGCAAGATGGAGGCGTTGAAGGACAACATCGCCCAGTCGGTCGCCAATCGCAACGAGCTGACCGAGAAGGCGACCAAACTCCAGCCCAACCTTGAGCGATTCAAGAACCTCGGCAAGGACAAGGAATCCTTGATGGTGAAGTTGCGGGCGCTCAATGCCATCACGGATTCGAGGCTCGCCAAGTACCGTCCTTTGATCGCGATTGAGCATTTGCAAAACCTGAAACCAGAGGCGGTCTGGTTGACAACTCTGACCGTTGAAGACGGCAAGATCGAGCTTGAAGCAATGGCCACGGACAATGTCCTGGTAGCCGAATTCATCACGGCGTTGAAGTCGACCCAGTTGCAGGACATTGATCCTGCCGATCTCAGGACACAGGTTTATTTCAGTGACGTTACCCTCTCCGGAACAGCCGTGGTGGTTGAAAAGTCGCAGTCTGGTGTCCAAGGCGAGGCAAATGCCCCGGAAGAATCCGTGGTCCGTTTCAAGTTGACCCTGTCGATCGGGGAGAGGGCTCCTCCGGCCGCGCCTGCTGGCAACAAACAAGCCAGCGTCACTCGTTTCGGGAGGCAGCCGTGGACGCGCGCGAGCTGATCGCAAGATACAAGGCGTGGCCCCGTCGCAACCGGATGTTGGCGGTTGCGGTGGCGGGAATGGCGTATCCCCTGTTCATGTGGTGGAGCGATGTTCCTCCTCTTGAAAGTCAACTCGAGTCCGTCGTCCGTGAGGAAAACGAGGCTCGCGGCAAATACGAGAAGATGAGGAAAGAGCAGGACGACCTTCCCAAACTCGAGGTTGAATTCAAGTTCGTCCAGGATCAACTGGCCAAGGCCAAGGCGCTCCTCCCGGAGAAAATCGCGATGGAGGACATTCTCCAGAAGACAGCGACCATAGCCAGGGAAACGCGAGTTGCCTTGAATGAATTCAGTCCCGCGGCCGAACTGGAAGTGAACGGCGATTACCGTTACGCGGAGATTCCCGTGGCGCTGGTTGTGCGGGGTGGCTTCAGCAACATCATGACGTTCTACGACCGGATTGTGCACCTTGCGGGTAACATCCGGCTGCGGGGTCTTGTCTTCTCTCCCGGTGCGCCTGGTGGCGGACGCAGGGAAGGTGGCGCGGGAGCCCATGAACTCGAGGCAAAAGTAACCATGCTGCTATTCCGTTCGACGGACAGTGGTCAAACGCCGGCAAAGGAAGCGCCAGCCCCAAAAGCCAAAAAGGCTAAAGGTGGCGGCGGCGGCGGTGGTGGTGGCGAGTGAAAACCAAGTCCTTCCATGGCGTCATGTTGATTTCCCTGGTCGCCTCGCGTCTGGCGGCTTCAGGTCCTGTATTCGCTGAGGGAAAAAAATCAGCGGCTGAAGCTGCCTTTGACGGGCCGCAGGTCGAAAAGGAAATGCAATCTGACGATGCGCCGGATGCCTCAGAAACTGCCGAATTTGGCGCGCCCGCACGTGAACTTCCGTCCAACGCGCGCGTTGAGGATATTGTTGAACCTTCCGCCGATTATCATTACGCCGGATTTGGAAAAGCGGATCCGTTCCTGCCACCCGTGGCAATCAAGGCGATCGTTCCCGACGCGGTTGAAATTCCGATCGTATCTCCTCTGCAACGGCATCCGCTGAGTGCCTTGAAACTGGTTGGTGTCTGGGCCCGTTCTCCGGGTGAACGCAAGGCCTTGCTCATGACGCCTGGCATGGAAGGAATCATCGTCCGCGTCGGGGATCTTGCTGGCAACGGAGGGGGCAAGGTCGTTGCGATTGACGACGGTTCTGTCCTCGTGCGTGAGTTCCTCATCGCGAATGACGGCACGCGTCAATTTTCGGATGTCAGGCTTGTTTTTGACAACAAGACTCCGGCTATCCAGAGCGCTCCGACAGGTGGCTCGATCGTGATCGCGCCAGGAGCCTCGAAACCTGATGTTCAACTACCTGCGGGCTCGACCGGTGCAGGCGGGCCGGTGCCGGCAAATCAGACTCCGGCGAACCTGCTGCCGGCCTTGCAAGGCGCAGCTGCCGCTGCGGGTGGTGGAACGGCGACGCAACCGGTTGGTCCGGCAGCGGTGACGGGCGGAGGATCTGGAGCCGCGGCCAGGAGCGCGCCGGCCCCGACACCACCGCAACAAAATGTAGACAAGCCAGTTTTCAATTTCTGAACGCTGGTTCCGGTTTAGTGACGCGCGTTTGATGACACGGGGAGTTTTCCCATGAGCTGGATGAAAACAGTAATGAAAACGGATGTGCTCTTCGATGTCACGGGCCTCGCGCTTGTCGCGTGGTTGTCCGCGTCCTGTGTCACCGCGACGACAGAAGGCGACACTGGCCCTGACGAGGATGTTGTGGAGGAGGGCGCGTCTGGCAATGCTGAAGAAGTGGTGCAGGGGCAATACGGGTCCAGTGAACAGGATGCCGCACCCGTGGCCAGCAACGCGACATCATCTGCCGGGGAGGAGGTTCCCGATTCCGTGCTTGAGTCCGCGGGTGAGTCCAACGCGCTTTCGCAGGCGGATTCCCGGGAAGAAATCGCGGGCAGCGGCGCCGATGTGTCTCCGGAGGACGAGCAAGCCCTCGCAGCCCTTGTTGGTAACGAGCAGCAACCCGCGGAGGTTCAGGCGCAGCCCGACGCCGCGGCACAGGTGGAAGTTGTGGAATCGACGCCGGAGGCAGAACCTGTTACGGAGGAATCCACCGCCGTGGCAGAGGCTGCCGCGATCACAGGGGAATCCACCGCCGTGGCAGAGGCTCCAGGTCCCGTGCAAACGGCTCCTGTGGTCTCAAATTCCGTATCAACAAACCCACTTCCGGCACGTCCCGCGACATCCACCCTGTCCTGGCTAGGGTACAACTACCGCGCCGGTGAGGGTCTGCTGCATGTCGAAATGAAGACCAAAGGAAATCCGCAGTACAACGTGTTCCAGGAGATCAACAGGGCCGGCCAGCCAGAGCTGGTCGTCCGCCTGTTTTCAACCAAGGTCCGCCGCCCGATTCGCCGGCCGGTGGACGCGAGTGAATTCCGTTCCCCGGTCAGTTTCATCCGGACGCGGTCAAATCCGGCTGCTGGAAGTGTTGACGTCATCCTGACCCTGCGTGAGGCGGTGCAGCCCAAAATGATGGCAAAGGAAGGCGGCTTGACCCTGACTTACCGCATTCCCGACCACTGGTACGGGATCCGTCGCAAAGGAAACGTCGCCAGCGCCGCTCCTGCTGAGGTCGCGGAGCCGCTCGCGAAAGCCAACTTGTTTCCCGTGTTTGATCCTGCCAGCAGAAAACCTGAGATCATCGATGCCAATGATTCCAATCATGCTGTTCTCAGCGCTCCTGAAAAGGGTGAGGTTTCCGCGCCAGCGGCACCCGCGATACCGCCGCAAGGCTCAATCATCCTGCGGCCGGCTGGTTCCGCCTGGATGGTCGGTCAGGATGACATGGGGGGAATCAATTCTCTCGGTTTGAATGATGTTTCTGCTCCGG